>JBLMXE010000391.1:0-12212 GCA_050257615.1 Chlamydiota bacterium
CCTGCTGCATCGGCGCCGGCGATTTTCTCCGCCAGTTTGACGACTGGGCCTATTACAACGACGATCCGGTATCGGATCCTTCGGCGCTGGCGCTGATGATGCTGGCGCGCCAGGCCCGCGCCCAGGGCATGAAAGTGATGCTTTCCGGGGAGGGCGGCGACGAACTGTTCGCGGGTTACAACTCTTATCTTCGCTTCCTGGCCTGGCGGCGGCTGGGGAAAGTTCCGGGCGCGCGCGCCCTGTGCCGACTGGTCTCGCCTTTGTTGGCTGGCCGCTCCGCCGACTACCTGCAGGCCGCGCCGGGGGAGTTTCTGGGCAGCGGCCACCTGACCACAGCCCGGCTGCGCGCCCAGCTGCTGCTGCCGGGCGCGGGCGGCGCGCTTCCCACAAGCGGGGCCAATTCCACGCTGCGCGAGGCCTTGATTTTCGATCAGGCGCTGCGCCTGGGGGACGACATCCTGCCGCGCACCGACCGCGCCACCATGGCCGTCTCCCTGGAAGGGCGCGTTCCGTTTCTGGACAGCGGCCTGGTGGAGCTGGCCAATTCCCTGCCCGATGCCTGCTGCGTGCATCCCCTGCTGCCCCTGGGCAAGCGCGTGCTCAAGAAGATCGTGCGCCGGCATCTGGGGCTGTGGCCGGCCTACCGCCCCAAGCGCGGCTTCGATCTTCCTCTGCGCGCCTGGCTGCTGAAGGATTTGCGCCCGCTGGCAAGGGAGAAGCTGGAGGGCCGGGCGATTCCGCAGCTGAATTACGGCTGCCTGCGCCGCTGCTACGCCGGCTGTGCTGCGGGCAACGGCAGCTATGTGCCCATGCTCTGGGCCTGGCTGACGCTGGAGCGCTGGCACAGCGCCTGGATATGCGGGAAGGCCGAAGCGCGCGGTCCCGCCGACGTGGCTGGCGCCCGCATGCTTTCCCAATCCCAATCCGAGGTAGTGGCATGAACCGCCTGCCCGCTTATCACGCTCTGCCCTGCTGGGCGCAAACCCTGGTCTGCAGCCTGGAGGGCGCGCGCCTTTCCCGCGACCGCTACAGCCGCGATTTCATGAAACTGCTGGCGGCCTGCGAGGCGCGCACCTTTGCCAGGGAGGAGGAGATTTGCGCGGAGCGCGACCGGCGGCTGCGCGACTTCCTGCGCCAGGCGGTTCGCTGCACACCTTACTACTCCGGGCATGGCAGCGAATATGGCGGCGCTCTGGAAGCGGTGCAAACCCTTCCAGATCTCGCCCAGTTCCCGCTGCTCAATAAGGCGGAGGTGCAGTCCGGGGATTTCGCCAGCCGCGGCGTTGCCCGCCGGCAGCGCCGCCGCGCCCACACCAGCGGCACCACCGGCGGCGGGTTGCAGTTCGCGGTCACACGGGAGGCGCAATGGCAGCAATGGGCGGTGTGGTGGCGCTACCGGCGGTGGCACGGCATTGATCTGGACACCTGGTGCGGGTACTTTGGCGGGCGTTCGGTGGCCGCCACGGAGCAGCGGCGGCCGCCCTTCTGGCGCATCAATTTTCCCGGTCGGCAGATTCTGTTCAGCGCCTATCACCTGAGTCCTGCCAACCTGCGCTATTACGTGGAGGCGCTGCGCCGCTACCGGCCGCCGTGGCTGCACGGCTATCCATCGCTGCTGGCGCTGGTAGCGGCGTATATATGCGACACCAACCTGGACCTGGGGTATCAGGTGCGCTGGATTACCACGGGCGCAGAAAATCTTCTGGCCGGCCAGCGCCGGCTGCTGGAAAAGGCGTTCCAGGTCACTCCCCGGCAGCATTACGGAATGGCGGAGGGCGTGGCCAATTTTTCGGAATGCGAACTGGGACACCTGCACGTGGACGAGGATTTTGCCGCCGTCGAATTCCTGCCCACCGGCAACGGCAGCCTGTGCCGGGTGGTGGGCACCAACTTCAGCAATCCGGCTTTTCCCCTGCTGCGCTATGACACGGGTGATCTGGCGCGGATTCACCCCCACGAGGTATGCGCCTGCGGAAGGCCAGGGCGGCTGGTGGCGCAGGTGGACGGGCGGGAGGAGGACTACGTGGTGCTGGGCAACGGCGCCCGGCTGGGGCGCATGGACCACGTCTTCAAAGACCTGTTCAACATCCGCGAAGCGCAGATTTACCAGCGCCAGGCGGGCGAAATAACGGTTCGCGTGGTGCGCGGCCGGAACTATGAGGAGGCGGATGAAAGGAAACTGCGGCACGAGCTGGGAATGCGGGTTGGCGGTCAGGCCGAGGTCGGCATCGAGTACTGGGACAGCCTGCCGCGCACGGCGGCGGGCAAACTCCGCCTGGTGGTTTCCGAAGTTCCCGGCGGCAAGCTGCAGTTCGCCGCATAAGAGATGCGCCAGATCCTACAAAACCTGCGCAACGGACTGACCACGGTAGAAGAAGTGCCGGCACCGCAGCCGGGCGCGGGCACGGTTTTGATCGAGACCACACAGTCGCTGGTGTCCGCGGGCACAGAGCGCATGCTGCTGGAATTCGGCAGCGCCGGCTGGCTGGGCAAAATGCGGCAGCAGCCGGAAAAAGCGCGGGCCGGGTGGGAAAAAATCCGCACCGACGGCCTGGGGGCTACTCTGGATTCGGTGCGCGCCAAGCTGGACCAGCCGCTGCCGCTGGGCTACTGCAACGCCGGGATCGTGCTGGAGAGCGGCGCGGGCGTGAGCGGCTTCCCGCCGGGCACGCGCGTGATCTCCAACGGTGCGCACGCCGAGGTAGTGAGCGTGGCCGCAAATCTCTGCGCCCGCATCCCGCCGGGTGTGAACGATGAAACCGCGGTCTTCACCGTTCTGGGGGCGATTGCGCTCCAGGGAGTTCGCCTGGCCCAGCCGACCCTGGGAGAAACTTTCGCGGTTTTCGGGCTGGGGGTCGTCGGGCTGCTGACGGTGCAGATTCTGCGCGGCTGCGGATGCCAGGTTCTGGCGTTTGATCCCAACCCGGAACGCCTGGAGATGGCCTGCCGCCTGGGCGCGCGGGCGGGCGGCGCGGCGGAGACGGTGGATGGCGCGCTGCTGACCGCGGCCACGGCCAGCAGCCAGCCCGTGCATCAAGCGGCGCAGATGTGCCGCAAGCGCGGGCGCATCGTGCTGGTGGGCGTCAGCGGGCTGGAACTCTGCCGCGACGACTTTTACAAAAAGGAGCTGACCTTCCAGGTTTCCTGCTCCTATGGCCCGGGACGCTACGATCGCGCCTACGAAGAGCAGGGCCGGGACTACCCGCTGGGATATGTCCGCTGGACGGCGCAGCGCAACTTCGAAGCGGTGCTGGGCCTGATGGCAGAAGAAAAACTGGAAACCGCGCCGCTGATCACGCACCGCTTCCCGTTCCGAGAAGCCAACAGAGCCTACCAGGTGCTGCTCAGCGGCCAGTCCCATCTCGGCATCGTGCTGGCCTATCCGCAGAGGGCCCGCGCCGAACTGCTGGCACGAACACTTCCTGTGACCCGCCCGCCGCTGCAACGAACCGGGAGCGCGCCGGCCGTGGCCGTGATTGGGGCGGGAAGCTATGCCATGAAGGCGCTTTTGCCGGCCTTGCAGAACTGCAACATTGAGCGCCGGGTGATTGCTTCCAGCCGGGGCGTAAGCGCGGCGTATGCGGCGAAGAAGTTCGGCTATGCGGAAGCCACCACCAGCGTGGATGCGCTCCTGGCCCGCGCCGATGTGGACGCGGTGGTGATCGCTACCCGGCACGACAGCCACGCCCGCCTTGTGTGCCAGGCCCTGGCGGCGGGCAAGCACGTGTTCGTGGAGAAGCCTCTGGCCAGAAACGAGCAGGAACTGGAGGCCGTGGAAGCCGCGGCGCAATCGGCGTGCGGGCTGCTGATGGTGGGGTTAAACCGGCGCTTCGCTCCGCATGTGGTGAAGGCGGCGCAACTGCTGCGGCGAATCTCGCAGCCCCGGGCCATAATCATCACGGTGAACGCCGGCGCGGTGCCTCCCGAGCACTGGACGCAGGATGCAGAGACAGGCGGCGGGCGGATTATCGGGGAAGCCTGCCATTTCCTCGACCTGGCGCGTTTCCTGGCGGGGGCGCCGGTGGAATCGGTGCAGACCACCAAGATGAGCCCGGAAACAGTCAGCATTACTCTGTGCTATCAGAACGGCTCCACCGCAGCCATTCAGTACTTCGCCAACGGCAGCAAGAAGTTTCCCAAAGAGCGGGTGGAAATTTTCTGCGGCGGGAGCATTCTGCAGATCAACAATTTTCGGGTGATGAAAGCTTTCGGCCTGCCCGGCTTCCGTTCGCTGCGGCTGTGGCGGCAGGACAAGGGGAATGCCACGTGCGCGGCCGCCTTCATGCAGGCGATCAGCAGCGGCGGGCCTGCCCCCATTCCGCCCGCTGAACTTTTCGAGGTAACGCGAACCACGCTGCAAGCTGCTTCCCGGTAACTCATGTCCTCTCCGTTCTTGTACATGAACACAATAAGGCACCTGAAGCCGGGCCAGGTCGCCTGGCGCCTGCTTCAGCGGCTGCCACGGGCTGCGCCCGACGGCGATGTTCGGCTCAGGGAACGCCGTGGCCGGTGGACCACTCCCGTAGCCTTCGCACCTGCCCCCCTCAGACAGCCCTCGCGTCTGCACGAGTACACGCTGCACTACCAGCGCAATCCGTCGCTCGCGGAGGTGGAGCGCTGGATTGCCCAAAACCCTTTCGGGCGCGGGGCAGGCTGGGAGCCCTACCCTCTCTCGCTGCGGATGGTGAACTGGATCAAATGGATTCTGAGCGCAGAGCCGCCGAGCCCGCGCTTGCTGGAGAAGAGCCTGGCGGCACAGGCCAGTTATCTTTCGCGCCATGTGGAGCGCCATCTGCTTGCCAACCACATTTTCATGAATGGGACAGCGCTGGCCTTTGCGGGAACATTCTTCCGCCATGAGGGCTGGCTGCGGCAGGGATTAGAGATTCTAAAAGCTGAAATTCCCGAGCAAGTGCTGGCGGATGGCGGCCATTTCGAGCGCAGCCCCATGTATCACAGCCTGGTGCTGGAGGCGCTGCTCGATTTGCTGAACCTGCGCGCCGCCTATCCCGGCTTGCTTCCTGATTGGTCGGCGGTTACCAGCCGCATGCTGGCCTGGTTGCGTAACATGACCCACCCGGACGGCCAGATCGCGTTTTTCAATGACGCCGCCTGGGACGTGGCTCCGCCGCCTTGTCTTCTTTTTGATTACGCTTCCCGCCTTTCTGTGCCGGCCAGCGACGTCAGGCTGGGAAAGAGCGGCTATATCCGTCTGGAGAACGCCGGCAGCGTGGTTCTGTTTGACGCCGCCGCCCTCGGCCCGGACTACCAGCCGGGACACGCGCACGCCGACACGCTCTCGTTCGAGCTGTCGCACCGCGGGCGGCGAATCCTGGTCAACTCCGGCATTTCCACGTATGAAAAGGGGCCGCAGCGCGCGAGCGAGAGAGGAACCGCCGCCCACAACACGCTGCGCATTGACGGCCTGGATTCGAGCGAAGTGTGGGCGGCGTTCCGGGTGGCCCGGCGGGCTTATCCCTGCGCTGTGAAGACGGCTGCAGACAACATCGCCGAGGCGGCGCATACCGGCTATACCCGGCTGCGGCCTCCCGTGGTCCATCGCCGGCGGCTGGAACTTGGCCCGCAGTGTCTGCAGGTGACGGATTTCATCGAAGGAACCGGCACGCACCTGGTGGAGATATTCTTTCATCTCCAGCCTGGCGCGCAGGCCGGCATCCGCCTGGATCCCAAGCTCTGCCGTTTTCAGGAACAAACCTTTTTTCATCCCGGCTTCGAACTTTCTCTCCCCAATCAAACCGTGATCGGCCGCTACCGCGGCCCTTGCCTGGTAAAGTTTGAGAGCTGCATCTGGCTGGATTGACTGATCGCCGGCATTCCCAAGCCGGCAGCGCACACAGAAACCCATGCACATTCTATTTTTTGCCGATAACTTTCCGCCCGAACGCAATGCCCAGGCGGCCAGGGTGTATGAACGCGCGTGCTACTGGGTGCACTGGAAACACCAGGCGGCGGTGATTACCTGCGCCCCGAATTTTCCCGAAGGCCAAGTCTTCCCCGGCTATCGAAACCGCTGGCGTTCTGTGGAATCTATGAACGGCATTCGCGTGGTGCGGGTGAAAACCTATATCGCGCCCAATGCGGGCAAATACCGGCGGATTCTGGATTTCGTTTCCTACATGCTGGCCGGGTTGGTGGCCGGCCTGTTCACCCGCCGCCCCGATGTGGTGGCGGCCACCTCGCCGCAATTTTTTGGCGCGTTGGGCGCATGTCTGGCCGCCGCCGCACGGCGTCTGCCCTTTGTCCTGGAAGTTTCCGATCTCTGGCCCGACTCCATCGTGGCAGTGGGAGCAATGAAGCGCGGCTATGCCCTGAGGGCGCTGGAGAAAATCGAACTGTGGATGTACCGGCGGGCGGTGCGGATCGTGACGCTGACCAGTTCCTTTAAACAGAATCTGGTTAGCCGCGGCATTGATGCCGGCAAGATCGCGGTGGTTATCAATGGCGTGGAACTGAATAGCTACGCTCCCCGCGACAAAGATCTTAAGCTGGCGGCAAGCTGGGGTCTGGCGGAACAGCACTTCGTCGTGGGCTATATCGGGACTCACGGCATGGCGCACGACCTGGAAAACGTGCTGCAAGCCGCCGCGCGCGCCGCCGATCCGAATTTGCGTTTCCTGTTCGTAGGAGCGGGAGCGGAACGCGACCGACTTGTGACACAAGCCCGCGAGATGGGCCTGGACAACGTGATCTTTGTGCCCGCACAGCCGAAAGCAGCCATGCCTTCCTACTGGAGCCTGTGCGACCTGGCGCTGGTGCACCTGAAAAACACGCCACTGTTCGCGACGGTGATTCCGTCCAAGATATTCGAAGCCATGGGGATGGGGCTTCCTATTCTGCTGGCGGCGCCTGAGGGCGAGGCCAGCGACCTGATTGCCAAGACCGGCGCGGGAATCTGGGTGCCGCCCGGGCAGCCGCGGCAGCTGCTGGAAGCCATTCATCTTTTGAGACGCAATCCCGACCTGCATCGGCGCCTGGCGAGCTGCAGCCGGGCAGCTGCGCCGCAGTACAGCCGCGAGCGGCAGGCCCGGGAAATGCTGGCCGCGCTAACGGCCGCCGCTACTCCGCAGTTGAGGATCCCGGCGCTGACTCACCCGGAAACTACAAGGTAAACGCGATGTATTCCCTGGGCGTATTGGCGCTCGCCTCGTTTGTGCTGGCGTTGCTGCTCACTCCCCTGTGCCGGCGCTTGTTCCAGCGCTGGGGGGTAGTAGACCAGCCGGATGGCGGACGCCACCTGCACGCTCAGCCCACTCCGCGCTGTGGCGGCGTTCCGATTCTGGCAGCGTACCTGGGCGCCTTTGCCGTCTGGCTGGCGTTTCCTCTGAGTGCCGGAGGCATGGCGGCTGCCGGACTGCCGCTGGCCTGGAGACTGGCGCCAGCGGTGGCGCTGATTTTTGCCGTCGGCCTGATGGACGACCTGCGCGGGCTGAAGCCGTGGCAGAAATTCGCCGGGCAGGGGCTGGCCGCTTTCCTGGCCTATTGGGCAGCGGGCGTGCAGGTAACGGGCATGGCTTCGCTCACTCTGCCCCTGTGGCTGAGCCTGCCCATCACGCTGCTGTGGCTGGTGGGCTGCTCCAACGCCTTCAACCTGATTGACGGCATAGACGGGCTGGCGGCGGGCGCGGGATTGTTCGCCACGCTCACGATTCTGGCCGGCGCGCTGCTGCACCACAATCTGGCCCTGGCGCTGCTGACGGTGCCGCTGGCGGGAGCGCTGTTGGGATTTCTGCGCTACAACTTCAATCCCGCCTCCATCTTTCTGGGCGACTCGGGCAGCCTCACCATCGGCTTCCTGCTGGGCTGCTATGGCGTGGTGTGGAGCCAGAAATCGGCTACCGTGCTGGGCATGACGGCGCCCATGATGGCTGTGGCGGTGCCGCTGCTGGATACAGGTGTGGCCATTGCGCGGCGGTTCCTGCGGCAGCAGCCGATCTTCTCGGCTGACGCCGCCCACATCCATCACCGCCTGCTGGCGCGGGGGCTGACCCCGCGCAAGGCCGCCTTGCTGCTTTACGGCGCTTGCGGGGTAGCGGCCGTTATGTCGCTGATGGCAAGCGTGGCTCATGATCAGTTCAAAGGCGCCATCCTGGTTCTGTTTTGTGCCGCCGCCTGGGCGGGGGTGCAGCGCCTGGAATATGCCGAATTTGGAGTGGTGGGCCGCATGTTGCAGGAGGGCGCTTTCCGCCGCCACCTGAACAGCGCGCTGGCCCTGAGAGCGCTGGAGGACCGGCTGGGGGAAGCGAAAACCGCGGAGGAGTGCTGGAGCGCAGTGCGCGAGGCCTGCCGCAAATTTGGCTTCACTCGCGCCGAACTGCGGGTGAACGGCCATCACTTCGAGGAGATATTCGACGACACCAACGGCGATCCCACCTGGGGCCTCGATATTCCCCTGCCCCACCAGGGGCACCTGCACTTGCGGCGCTGTTTCGGTGAATCGAAAGTTCCCACCGTGCTGGTGCCCTTTGCGGAGACGTTGCGGGAAAACCTCTATCGCAACGGCCACCTCCAGCCGGTGGTAAGCGCCGCCGGTGAAGACAACGATTTGCGGGAATTGTTGCAGGCGGAAGCGGAGGCGAGGCGGGAGGCCAGCGGACCAGCCGCATAAGTCCCAACGCAGCGAGAAAGCCCGCTCTGCCTGACCGGCGGGGCGGGTTTTTATTTGCCTGCGCCAGACCTTGCGGAAAAACCTCAGGGTGCACCGCAGTACTGCCTGCCCTGCACATGGCGCGTCAGGATGCCGCAAGTCAGTCCCGGGCTACCAGCAGCCGAAAGGGGCGGGTCCTTCGCCAGCGATAGGATTCAAAGTCCTGATCTAGAGTGAGAATATCTCCTGTGTTCAGTTCGTCCGCGAGCTGAATCAAACAGACATCCGCGAAATCCGCGGGCAGATCGCGATACTTCCGCATCAGGACCCTCACCGTAGGAGCCGCACGCGACAGCTGAAAGGGAATCTGAAAAATCCCGCGCTCCACATTCTCGAGCACGACGTCAGCCGCTCCGGGCAGCTCGCGTAACAGATAGCAGCTCTCGGCAATGACCGCTTCACAAGTAACAAGTGGACCTTCCAAGCCTTCTAGAGCCGTCACACAGCGGTCGTGGCAGGCTTCGTTGCGATCCAGAAGGCCCACGATAACCCCGGTGTCCAGGAGGGTCGGTTTCACCTGCCGAAACCTCGCAGATGCTTCTTGTTCGAGCCTAAATCTGGAACCTGGGAGGCAAACCGGCCGATGCCGATCACTCGCTTTTTCGAGGGCCTACCGTAGCATGCGGCCAGCAGTCGTAATCCTTCGCGCACCACCCGGGAGGGACTCCAGCCCAGGCGGCGCACCAACTCCTCCAGAGCCAGTTGGGAGCGGCGATCCAGACGAGCTTGTACATTCGGCTTCATGCCCATATTGTATAACAAAATATATTTGTATGACAGGCAGAAGAAACCTGAAGCGCTGTGAGAGTGCGGGTTTTTGTTTGCCTGCGCTAAACCTTGCGGAACGATGCAACCGGGGAATTAACCGGCCAGGCAGGCGCGGGCGCGCTGGAGCAGCAAGTCGCGTTCGCGGGCGTTCTGGGTGAGCGAAGCGGCGCGCTCGAATTCGGCGCGGGCTTCGTCAAAGCGGCTCAGCTTCTTGAGCAGATCGCCACGCACGCTGGGCAACAGATGATAGTTCCGAAGCGAGCGGTCCGTGGCCAGAGCGTCCACCAGGGCCAGCCCGGCAGCCGGGCCGGAAGCCATCGCCACCGCGACCGCGCGATTCAATTCCACGATGGGAGACGGGGCCGCCTCGGCAAGCGCGCCATAAAGCTCCACAATGCGCCTCCAGTCGGTTTCTTCCGGGGTGCGAGCCCGGGCATGGCAGGCGGCGATGGCGGCCTGCAGGGCGTAGAAGCCAGGCTGGGCGCCGGACGTTTCGGCAACCAGCCTCTGCGCACGCTCCAGAGCGGCGAGACCACGACGAATAAGAAGCTGATCCCAGTGAGCGCGATTTTGTTCAAAAAGGAGAATGGGCTCGCCCGATGGCCCCACGCGCGCCCGCGCCCGCGAGGCCTGAATCTCCATCAGGGCGACCAGGCCATGCACCTCCGGTTCGCGGGGAGCCAGTTCAGCCAGAATGCGTCCCAGCCGCAGCGCCTCCTCGCAAAGCGCCGGGCGCAGCCACTCGTCGCCGGCGGTGGCGGAATAGCCTTCGTTGAAGACCAGATAGATGACCTCCAGGACTGATGACAGGCGGGCGGCAAGCTCCGCTCCGCGCGGCACTTCGAAGGGCACGCGTTTCTCCGCCAGAGTTCGCTTGGCGCGCACGATACGCTGGGCGATGGTGGGCTCAGGAACGAGGAACGCGCGCGCGATTTCTTCCGTGGTCAGCCCGCCCAGCAGGCGGAGGGTAAGCGCCACCCGGGCTTCGGTAGAGAGAACTGGGTGGCAGGAGATAAAGATGAGGCGCAGCAGGTCATCGCCCACATTGTCGTCGAGCGCGGCATCCAGATCGGGCACGGCCATCTCCTGCGCGTCCCGGTCGCGGCCGATCTCCTCATGCTTGCGCTCCAGGCGGGCGTTGCGGCGGAAGTGATCAATGGCGCGATGCTTGGCGGCGGTCATGAGCCAGGCGCCCGGATTATCCGGGACGCCCGACTGGGGCCATTGCTCAAGCGCGGCGACCAGGGCGTCCTGGGCCAGATCCTCAGCCAGGCCGACGTCGCGCACGATGCGGGTGAGGGCGGCGATGAGCCTGGGAGCTTCCATGCGCCAGACCGCATCAATGGCGCGGTGTAGATCGGTAGCCGACACAGCTACCGATCACACCATCTTTGGGCGTCTGGCGCAAGGTCGTACCCCGCCAAGGCCCTGGCTTGGCTGCGTCCTATGCATGGGGAGGAAACTCGTCCGGTCCGAACATCTGGCGAACCTCGGTCTCCCCTTCCCATCCCGGCCAGTATTTTTTGTGAAGTTCCATGAAGCGGACCGCCGCCTGGACCGCTTCCTCCTTCGACTTCAACTCAAACTGGGCATAGCCGCCGATAATTTCTTTGGCCTCGGTGAAGGGCCCGTCGGTGACGGTCACTTTCCCGCCGGAAAGGCGGACGCGCGCGCCCTGGGCGGTAGGGGCCAACCCGCCGCTGCCCAGCATGGTGCCGGCCTTGGATTCCTCTTCGGCAAGCTTGGCGATGGCATCCATCAGGGGCTTGGGCGGAGGACCGCTTTGCTTTTCTGCGTGCTTAACTATCATCATGAAGCGCATGTTTTGGTCTCCTTATTACTATTAGTTAGTTAGTTTGGGACTCGGGCTCTGCTGATACGTCGAACCAGGGCCGGTAAAATCGACAGTCCCGGCAATTTTTTCTGTAGTTAACGATTCCTGGACAATTGAATGTTGGGTTGGAAAGCACCAGGTCCCTCGACTCGCGCTCCCCTTCGGCTTCGCTCAGGGCAGGCTCTCGCATCCGCTCGGTCGCGCTCGCTCGGGATGACAGACCCAATAAACAACACTGGGGCATTACCTTTCCAGCCGTCATTAACTGCGTTTTCTTGCCTCCACCTGGGAGCGCAGCCGTGCTTCCTGTTCCCGGAGCTCGGGGGTGAATTCGGAACCGAAGTCCTCGGCCTCGAAAACCTGGCGAATCTCAACCTCCGATTCTCCCGGGTGCGGGTTGGGGCAGCGCTTCAGCCATTCGACGGCCTCTTCCATGGACCTAACCTGCCACACCCAATAGCCGGCGATCAATTCCTTGGTTTCGGTGAAGGGCCCGTCAATCACCGTGCGCTTCTCTCCGGAAAAACGCACGCGTTTGCCCTTGGAACTGGGCTGCAACCCGTCCCCGGCCAGCATGATGCCGGCTTTCACCAGTTCCTCGTTGAACTTGCCCATATCGGCAAGCAGTTTTTGGCTCGGCATCACGCCGGCCTCGGAATCTTTACTGGCCTTGACGATCACCATGACTCTCATTGTTATGTCTCCTTTGTGATTGAGCTCGCCTGACCTCTGCTTTGACGTCGAACCGCCGGGCATCAGATCGACAAGTTGGCAAACTTTTTTGAACGATGTAGCTGCAGGATAGCGAAATTTCTTAGGCTACGACCAAGTTGCGGCTAGGAGAGGGTTGGTAAGATACGGGGATCAAAATCATGCTCCGCCGCCGGATTAACCTCGCCCGCCTGGATCGCCCATGAGCAAGCGTTCGCGCCAGGGTGGCCGCCG
>JBLMXE010000392.1:0-4247 GCA_050257615.1 Chlamydiota bacterium
CGCAATTACGCTTTCAGCCAGCTCGACCATGCCATGTCGAAGCGGCCGACCGGCTCCATCTTCAAACCTTTCGTCTACGCCGCTGCGGTTAATACCGCACTCACGGGAGGCGTGTCGCCGGCCAACCTTGCCGCCGTGGCAGCCGATCCCACCAGTTCCGCGCCCAATGGCCCCGCCAGTGCGGCTGCCCCTGCGTCCAGTGCGAACACCGTACCCTCAACCGCCAACGCCGCTCCGGCGGCCCCGCCAGACGCGGTTCCCACAGCTCCCGTGGTGATCACGCCCGTCACCATGATCAACGATGAGCCCACCACCTTCAGCTATGGCGACCAGATTTACGAACCGCGCAACTACAAGGAGGAGTACCACGGCGAGGTGACCGCCCGTTATGCTCTTGCCCTCTCCTTGAATAACGCCACCGTGGCCCTGGCACAGATGGTCGGATACGACAAGGTGGCGGACCTGGCGCGCGCCGCCGGCATCACCTCGGTGAAGCCCACTCCTGCCATGGCGCTGGGCGCCTATGACGCCACCCCGCTGGAGATGGCTTCTGCGTACACCGTTTTTGCCAATGGCGGCGTGAAACTGAGCCCCGTGCTCATCAACTCTGTCCGCAACTCGCAGGGACAGACGCTGGCCGCTTACCAGGCGGATCAGAAACCGGTGCTCGACCCCCGCGTAGCCTACATCATGACCAACATGATGGAAGGTGTTCTGAATTTCGGAACGGCTTATGGAGTGCGGGCGGCGGGCTTCAACGCCCCCGCCGCGGGCAAGACCGGCACCTCGCACGACGGCTGGTTTGCCGGCTACACCAGCGACCTGCTGTGTATAGTCTGGGTGGGATATGACGATTACAGCGACATCCGCTTGAGCGGCGCCGATACCGCCGCCCCCATCTGGACCGACTTCATGAAACGGGCCATCACCCTGCCCCAGTATCGGGACGTAAGCGATTTCGAGCAGCCTACCGGTGTGGTCAACGTACAATTGGATAAGGTGACCAACGCCCTGGCGACTTCGACTTGCCCGAATGATTATGTGGCCGCTTTCATCGCCGGCACCGAACCGACCGAAACCTGCGACCAGGCCGCGGGCGACCACCGCGGATTTCTCGCCCGCATTTTAGGGCTGGGCGCACCTAAACCCCTGCCTCCTGTCCCTGCCGGACAACCGGTCAGCCCACAAGCCGGGCAGCAGGCGGCTGGTTCGCAGGAGCAGCCTGCCGCCGATCCAAAAAAGAAAAAAGGTTTATTTGGCAAGATTGTGGGTATCTTTAAGGAGGACAAGCCGTCGTCCACGGCTCCGTCCCCGCCGCCTGCGCAGCCTCACTAAAGGGCGGCGGCCGGCCGGTTGTGGGGATCGGCCGAGGGAGGTGTTATGCCTCGCTTTCACGGCCGCATATTGCGGTATTCGCTATTTCTGCTGTCTATCGCTGCCCTCGCTTGTTTGACCTGTCCAACCGCCCTGGCCCAACTGCAACCGGCCCCGCCGCCGGTGCATGTGGTGGAGCCGCCGCCGCGGGATTGGACGGCTGAGAAACTCGAACAGCGCGCCGATTCTCTGCGCTCGCAAAAGCTCTACCTGGACGCGATTGACTACTACAGGGCGGCCCTGGCCAAGAAGCCCAAGAATGCGCTGCTCTACAACAAGATCGGAATTGTCGAGCTGATGCTGCAGCGCTTGAAGGATGCGGAAAAGAACTTTCACCGAGCCATCAAGTCCGACAAGAAATATGCCGAGGCCTACAACAACCTGGGTGCCGTCTATTATTTCCGCAAGAAGTACGGCAAGGCAGTCAAACAATATCGTAAAGCGATCAAGTTGTACGACGACTCTGCCTCTTTCCACAGCAACCTGGGTACCGCCTACTTTTCGCAGAAGAAGTTCGAACAGGCTATGGTGGAATATGGCCGTGCCCTGACCCTGGATCCCACCATCCTTGACCGCACCTCCTCCCAGGGGGTAGTGGCCCAGACCTCCTCCGTGAGCGATCGCGCCCATTACCACTACCTGCTGGCTAAGGCCTTTGCCCACATGGGGATGGCGGATCGTTCTCTGCTTTACCTGCGCATGGCTATGGAGGAGGATTACAAGGGCATTAACGATGTGTACAAAGACTCGGAGTTTGCCGGCTTGCGCAAGGACCCCCGGTTCGTGGAGTTAATGAAGAGCCGGCCCCAGGCCATTCCCAATTAGAACCCGGCAGGCAAAAATTTTTTGGGGACGAGCGAAACTTTTCGCAGGGAATGGGGTATAGGAGATTAAAGCCTCCTGAAAGCAACAGGGTGAGTAAGGAGAAACGGTAAACCCACTGGCTGCACACCCGAGCACGCCCCAAGCACGCAGCCAGTGGGCGTTTTTGTTTGTAGCTGACTGGCTCGATGGCCTTTGCGCCCCTCTGAAGGACACGCCTCAACGCTAAATGCTGAATAATGTTTGAGCTGGACCGCTAGGCGGCTAGCCAGCCAGATTAGCTAGTCAGCTAGCCAGCTACCTCGCTGGGCTGCGCTCGCAGATATAGATACGCACCACCTCATCCCACTTGCCCTGGGCTTTCAGGATGTACTCCACGGCGTCGCGGGCTGCTCCGTGCCCGCCCTGGTGCTCGGTAATGTAGTGGGCTTCATCTTTGACCTCGCCACGGGCATTAGCCACAGCGACGGCCAGGCCGCAGTTGCGCATGACGGGAAGATCAATCACATCGTCGCCCACGTAGGCGGCCTGCTCCGGCCGAAGTCCCTCCGTGGCAAGGATTTCTTCAAAAACCGAGAGCTTGTCCTGGATGCCCTGGTAAACATGGTCCAGCTTCAGATCACGGGCGCGCAGAGCCACCGTTTCCGAGACGCGCTTGGTAATGAGGCCAGTCTTGATTCCCGCCAGGCGGGCTAGGGAGATGGCGGTCCCGTCATGGGCGTGGAACCCCTTGGCCTCCACCATGTTCTGGCTGACGATGCCGAAGCCCCCCTCCCCGCCGTGTTGCCGGGCGTGCTGCTGGGTGGTTAACTGCGCTCCCGCGGGTGCGGGAAAGAACCAGATGGTGCCGTCGGTCAGCACGCCATCCACGTCAAAGAGCAGCAACTTGATCTTGCGGGCGCGTTCCAAGGACATGCAGGGAATGATAACAAAGGGGCTCTTGGCCTTTAGCAATTTGGCCGTTGACGGTAGCGTCTACTTGTATCGGACCAACCTGACAGAGGTGGATGAAAGCGAGACGGCGATTTCTCGACAGTTAACCTTGCTCACTGTTGATTGAACTAAGCAAGGTGCTAGCGGAGCCCGTACGTCACACCAACTAAGGCGAACAATGTGAGAGAAAAAACCACCGCCGCTGTTTCGCCCAAAAACCGCCTATCGACATGACGTTGGCGCAGCAAGCGCATCACCCTGTGCCTGTGAAGCGACATCGCGACAAAGACGCAGAGCACGAAAAGAACAGGCATTCCATTGTGCAAAGCAATCGGATGCCGGATTGCCATGGGCAGAGTGACAGCAAAAGCCATGGTCGCGATCACCAGCAGCAGGATGAATTGCTCAGACCAAAATCGTTCGTAAAACCTCGCAAAAACACCCATGCGAATATCCGCCGCATTGAAGTTTGTAGACGATGATGCCATTGCAAAAGCCCTCTTCCGCACAGTCTAGCACCACGTCCACGTTTGGTTGGGGCCACGTTGTTTTCAGTGGCAACGATGATTGATGAAAACAAGGGTTTCTCACAATTCACAATTCGCTTTCTCTACCCTTGGCCATCAACCTGCAAAAAAGTGCCGAGTCGGGACCGCTAGCGTTCAAGACGTAAGTGCCAAATCCTCATTGCTGGCTGCTGAAGCCGGGCACAAATTCCTCAACCACCAACTTAGAAATCGCCCGACATTTAGCACATAAGAGCAGAGTTGCATCGTTACCACTGCTGAGGACGACCAGACGCAGGCTTTCGCAACTGGCGCAGCCGGTGGTGGGCTCGCCCGACTGCGGTTCGTCGGCGCTGATGGCGGTTTCGTGGTCGAAGCGGCCGGTTTTCTGCGTATTGAGTTCGAAGGTGCTGCGGCAGTCGGCGCACACGTGGTTAAAGCAGCATTTGGGCTCGCAGGAATAAATGACTTCGGTGCCGCCGCATTGCGGGCAGCGGATGATCTCCTTGAGAGTGAGCAGGGGCATGGGAGGATTTTAGCAAGGGACCACTTCGCACTTGGCACTTGGCATTTGGCCGTTGGCACTTGGCCCGTCCCGCTGACAGTCAAGCC
>JBLMXE010000393.1:0-15730 GCA_050257615.1 Chlamydiota bacterium
ACCCTGCGCAATCCGTTTGCTCCCCTCAAACCTTTAGCCTTTGCCCACCTGCTGCGCCGGCCGCGCCTGTGGAAGCGCTATGCGGAAGTCACGGCCCTGCGCCGCCTGCTGGACAATTTTCGCCGCACCGTTCAGGAAGAGCAGATGATCACCACCGACGGCACCTTCGGCATCGTGGCCACAGGCGCGCTTGACCAGCGCCTATTCGAAGCCATCGTGGGCTGCATCCCCGAGGGCACGTGGGAATTCGTCTGCCACCCTGGCTACAACGACGCCGAATTGAGCACCGTGCGCACGCGTCTGCGCCAGTCGCGCCTGCAGGAGCTTGAAGTGCTGACCTCAACGGCGGCGCGCGCGGTTCTGGAGCGACATGGCGTGGAGCTCATTTCGTGGAAGCAGCTGCTAGGTTCCAGCTCCTAGCTATTGGCGGCTGGAAAGGGGTAGTTGGTAGTTGGTTCCGAGCTGCGCTTCCAGCTACCAACTACCAGCTACTAACTACTGACTGCGCGGTTTTTGCATCCTTCGCGCCCGCGCTCCATCGAATCCCTCAGCAACACCGGCACTGGGGCGTATGAACATCGGGATCACTTGTTATCCGACCTACGGCGGCAGCGGCGTGGTGGCCACCGAACTGGGCATTGAACTGGCGCAGCGCGGCCACCAGGTGCACTTCATCACCTACTCGCAGCCCTTTCGCCTGACCGGTCCGCAGCCCAACATCTATTACCACGAGGTCGAAGTCTCGCACTATCCGCTGTTCGACTACCCTCCCTACGACCTGGCGCTGGCCACCCGCATGGCCGAGGTGGCGGAAATCTACGAACTCGACCTGCTGCACGTGCACTACGCCATCCCGCATTCGGTGAGCGCCATGCTGGCCAAACAGATGCTGTCCACAGGCCGCGGCAAGCGGCGCCGCCTGCCCTTCGTAACCACGCTGCACGGCACCGACATTACGCTGGTCGGCCAAGACCGTTCCTACCTGCCCATCACGCGCTTCTCCATCGAGCAGAGCGACGGTGTAACCGCCATCTCCAGGTACCTGCGCGAGCGCACCCTGCGCGAGTTCGACATCCCCAACTCCATCGAGGTGATCTACAACTTCGTCAACTGCGACCTTTACCTGCGCGACCGTAACGTGGCGCAGCGCCGCGCGGAATACGCCCAGCCGGGCGAGCGCATCCTCGTCCACCTTTCCAATTTCCGCCCGGTCAAGCGGCTGCTCGACGTCATCGAAATCTTCGACCGTGTACAGAAAGAGGTGCCCTCGCGCCTGCTGCTGATCGGCGACGGCCCTGACCGTTCGCAGGCGGAATGGCTGGCCATGCACAAGGGCATCCACGATCGCGTGCTCTTCCTGGGCAAGCAGGACCGCATCAACGAAAAGCTGGCCTTGGCCGACGTGCTGCTGCTGCCCAGCCAGCTGGAGTCCTTCGGGCTGGCGGCGCTGGAGGCCATGGCCTGCGAAGTCGTGCCCATCGCCACCCGCGTGGGCGGTGTTCCGGAAGTGGTGGAGCACGGAGTGAGCGGCTTTCTGGCCGACGTGGGCGACGTCAGCACCATGGCACGCTACGCTATCGAACTGCTGCAGGACGAGTCGCGGCTGCGGGCCATGGGCAAGCAGGCGCGGCAATCGGCCCAGTCGCGCTTCTGCACCGACAAAATCATCCCCCAATATGAAGAGTTTTACCGCCGGGTGCTGGAGCGGGCCACGTAGAAGTCGGGCGTGTCGGCGCTGTGCAGCACCGGCAGCCGAAGCCGTACCAGGGTGCCGCGGCCTTCGCGGCTGTCAATCACCATGCGCGCCGCCTCGCCATAGAGCACCTTGAGCCGCTCGGCCACATTGGCCATGCCGATTCCGGTGCCGCCCAGCCCAGTGGGGCGCTCCAGCAGGTTGGCCGATCCCATGCCTACGCCGTCGTCTTCCACCTCGATCTGCAGCGTGCCCTCCGCCACCTGGCTGCGCAAGACGATGCTGCCGCCGTCAATTTTGGCGGAAAGCCCATGCTTGATGGAGTTCTCCACCAGCGGCTGCAGCAGCATCCCCGGAACCAGCACGTCGAGCGAAACCGGGTCCAGTTCCTTGATCACCTTCAGCTTGTCGCGCCCGAAGCGCACCACTTCGATATCGAGGTAGTCGTCAATAAACTCCAGTTCTTCGCGAAAGGGCACGAAAGCGTCGCTCGAGCGCAGCAGGCGGCGCAGAATGTTGGCCAGCTTGATGATCAGGTCGCGGGCGGTGTCGGGGTCGAAGCGCACCAGCGAGGAAACTGAGTTCAGGGTGTTGAACAGGAAATGCGGGTTGATCTGGCTCTGCAGCGCCTCCATGCGCGCCTGCAGCAGGGCGCGGTGCTGCTCCTCCAGCTTCATCTCGATGCGTGTGTTGTTCCAGATTTTCAGCGCGATGGCGATGGAGACGATGGCCGTCGCATAGATCGCAACTTCCACCGGCCAGTTGGGACTGTCCACGGAAAAGATGAAATTGGGGAACTGCCGGGCCAGGGCCTGGCGCGCCAGCCGCAACACGATGATGGTGAAAAAGAACATAATCTGCCAGTCCAGCTTGGGACGAGGCAGATTGCGGCGGATCCAGCGATACACGCTCAGATCAATGAAAGGCGAGAACGACCAGATGTCTTCGCGGACCAGGGCCAGGTTGCGCAGCATCCCCGCAATGAGCCCGGCCAGCAGGTTGAAAGGCAGGCCCAGCCACTCGCCGTGCAGTAATCCCGGAAGGGCCACAAATCCGCCGCCTACCGCGCCCGCCACACGGCCCCCAATCACCCCCATCAGGATGGTCGCCTCGAACGACATGTCGGCGGAGAGAAAGTTCCTGACGCTGGCCCGGACCAGCACGCCCAGGGCAAAAGGCGCGCCGATGAACAGGGCCAGGCGGATCTTTTCTGCGGTGGTGCGTTCCTCTTTGAACAGCAACCCTTTGAACCATACCGAGCGCACCTGCGCGCTGGCGATAGCCGCCGCCACGCCCAGCTTCACCAGCTGGTTGACCAGTATGACCCGCTGTTCCATGCAGCTTAGAGATTACCCCAGAGAGAGCAGGGGGGAAAGGTTTCAAGGTTTCAAGGTTTCAAGGTTTCAAGGTTTCAAGGTTTCAAGGTTTTCGGAAGGGCACGGCTTCAGCCGTGCCGCTGCTCGTCCATTTGGTTTGTCATCCCGAGCGAGCGCGACTGAGCGAATGCGAGGAAGCGCGAGTCGAGGGACCTCGCGTTTTCATAACTCACTCCCACTCCACTCTACAGCACCCTGGCACAAACTCTTTCCAAGGCTGCATTTAGCACCTCCACGTTCGCCACGCCGCCTTGCGCCATGTCTTTTGTTCCCCCGCCGCGGCCGCCCGTCTCGGCCAGTACTTCCTTCATCAGCGCACCCATATCGAAGGGCAGGCCGGCGGTCTGGGCATACACCAGCGCCGGCGAACCCTCTCCCGCGCCCAGCAAAGCTACCGCGCGTTTGCCATTTGTGCGCACAAGTTTCTGTGCCAGCAGCTTGATGAATTCCAGATCGCGATCCGGGAACACCTTCACCACCACGTGAAAGCCATTCGCCTCCGGTGTTTCCTGCAGCAGGCGGGCGGCATGCATTTCCGCCAGCTCGTTGAGTAGCTCGGAACGCAGCTTGCGCGCCGCCTTGGCTTCGTCCTGCGCCTTGCGGACTTGCTGCGGCACCTCCCAGATGTGCGCCGAAAGCACGCCGGCCGCTTCGTTCAAAGACGCATGGTCGCGCCGCGCCGCCGCCAGCGCTCGCCCGCCGCACACAAACTCCACGCGCACGCCCTGCCGCACCTTCTCCGTCTTGCGCACCAGGATGGCGCCGATCTGGCCGGTGCTGCGCACGTGCGTGCCCCCGCAGGCGGTGAGGTCAAAATCGCGAATCTCGATCAGGCGCAACTGCTCGCGTTCCACCGGTGGCAGCTTGCGCAACCCCAGCCCACGTGCCTCCTCCAGGCTGACGAAGCGGACCTCCACCGAGCGGTCCTCCATCACCACCTGGTTGGCCAGGTCCTCGGCGCGGTCAATCTGCTTCTGGGCAGCTGATTTTGTCTCCAGGTCAATGGTGCAGGCTTCGTCGCCCATGTGAAAGGAAACCGTAGGCATCTCGAACAGGCGAAGAAAGGCGGCGGACAGCACATGTTGTCCGGAGTGCTGCTGCATGTGGTCGCGGCGGCGGGCGAAGTCAATCGTGCCATGCACGTGAGCGCCAGCCGCCATTCCTGCGGGGACGGCTTCGACATAATGCAAGACGCGCTCGTCCTGCTCGGCTACTTCGATCACGCGCAGCCGGGCCCCCTGCACCTCGAGCCAGCCGGTATCGAACACCTGCCCGCCGCTGGCGGGATAGAAGGCAGTGCGATCCAGGACGACGGCAGGCCGGGGCGCGGCGATAACTTCCACAACCTCGGCATCAAACTCGCCAAGAAACGAATCGGTGTAGTAAAGGCGCATGGTAATTGAAGAATGATGAATGAAGAATGACGAATGAAAACCTCTCTAACTGAAGAATGACGAATGATGATTGACGAATTGTCGAACGTCGTCGCGGATTGGGGCCTGGCTTGTTGTCAAAGCTAGTCGTTAGTCATTGTTCTTAGTTCTTCGTTCTTCAATCATCATTCATCAATTACGGCGGTTTTCATTCTTCATTCTTCAATCATCATTCATCAATTAGTACGGTCCAATGATTCCCCCAATCTGCCGCGCCGCCGGACGTGCAACTTC
Source organism: Chlamydiota bacterium (assembly GCA_050257615.1). Classification (GTDB taxonomy): domain Bacteria; phylum Acidobacteriota; class Terriglobia; order Terriglobales; family Acidobacteriaceae; genus JAICWP01. Next base: position 4,737 of record JBLMXE010000393.1, read on the forward strand.
CTTTTCCGTGTACTGCGCGATCGCGTCCACGTACTTCAGCCCGGAGCCGGTGTTGTACATGACCACCGTATCGCTGGCCTGGAAAAAGCCGCTGGCTAACAGCTTACGGTAAGCCACCAGTGCGGCGGCTCCTTCGGGCGCGGCAAAAACACCTTCCTTCCCGGCCCAGTGCTGCACCGCGTCCATGATTTCCAAGTCGCTCGCCGCCACTGCTGTTCCCTTGCTCTTGCGCAGAATGTCCAGAATCAGGTAATCGCCGTAAGCCTTGGGCACGCGCAATCCCGCCGCCACGGTGGCCGCGTTGGCCCACGCTTCCGCGGTCGCTTTGTGTTCATCCCATGCTTTAACAATAGGAGCGCAACCGCTGGCTTGCACGGTCACCATCTTGGGGCGTTCTTTGCCGATCCAGCCCAGCGCCTCCATTTCGTCGAGGGCCTTCCACATGCCGATCAGGCCGACTCCGCCGCCGGTGGGATAGATAATGCCGTCGGGCGCCCGCCAGCCCAGCTGTTCCACCGCCTCGTAGCCCATTGTCTTCTTGCCTTCCACCCGGTAGGGCTCCTTCAGGGTGCTGATGTCGAACCAGCCCTCGGCCTGCTTGCGCTCGCCCACCAGGCGGGCGCAGTCGCTGATAAGCCCGTCCACCAGCGTGACCTGCGCGCCATAGCTCCGGCACTCCACGAGGTTGGCGCGGGGCACATCCTTGGGCATGAAGATGTGGGCCTCAATGCCCGCGGCAGCCGAATAAGCGGCCAAAGCGCTGGCGGCGTTACCTGCGGATGGTATGGCCAGCTTGTTCAGGCCATAAGCCCTGGCCATCGTGACCGCCGCCGAGAGCCCGCGCGCTTTGAACGAGCCGGTGGGATTCAGGCCCTCATCCTTGATGTAAACGTTGGGATATTCGCGGCTCCGCAGCAGAGGGGTAAAGCCTTCGCCCAGTGAAACCGGCTCAGCATCTGGCAGCACCTCGCGGTAGCGCCACATCGTGGGGGCACGCCCAGCAAGCGATTCGCGATTAAAGCTCTTCTTTAGGCCTGCCAGGTCATAACGCGCAAACAAAACGCCGCCATCGTGCGGGCAAACAGTTTGCGGCTCCTGGGCAGTGAGGTGTTCACCACAGCGGGTACATTCTAAAAAAGTGATCCTAGCCATCGCGCGAAAGTCTAACAAAACCTCTCCACGATCTCACCACAGAAGCATAGAAACTCTGTGGAGTTCGGGTGGAGTCCACCAATTTCCGCATTGTCCGTGAACGGGGAGTAATCGCCAACAAACGGCATGACTGGTCACTTGTGCGCGGACCGGCGCGCTGTCAGGCTTCGGCAAAGAACCGTTTCCTGACGGCTTCATCAGTCGGCATGTCGGGTCCGGCGACCGTCGCATCCGGTTGTCGGCTGGGGTCCGACGCGATCAGAGGTAAGGCCCTTGCGCGGCGGGCATCGGCTTCCGCGCCCGTCGCGAGATAAAACTCACGGAACCACTGGTTGAAAATGTGCAACCGGCTCGAGTAATCGTCGTGCTCGGCGGCGTAAGCGTGGCCAGCGGCGTCCCAATCGGTCGCGGCCAACAGGTGATCGCGCAACACTCGGGCGTCGCGCAAGGTCAATGAGAGACCCTGGCCCCACGTGGGGTCACTCGATGTCGCCGTGTCGCCCAGCAATGCCACACCGTCGCGATAGGGATGATCCACCCAGGTGTGCCCGGCATCGAACGTCGCCAGGGGGCCGATGGGCCTGGCATCTGTGAAATATGCCGGGTTCGCACCCGTCTTCTGGCACCCCTCGATGAAACGCGCAAGATCCGCCTGTCCTTGAAATCGTGGCTGAGTGCCGGCTTGGTAGCTGAGGTACATTCGCACGCGTCCACCTCCCTGGGGGAATACACCGACGAACTGCCCCAAGCCGAAGTGGTAGATGAGTTCCATGCTGTCTTCCATCGCCGGCATGTTCTCGAACAAAACGCCCGCGATCATCATCCCTTCGGGATCGCGCGCCACCGGGAACTTCGCCGAGGAGCGCACCACCGAAGACCGCCCTTCTGCCCCTACCACTAGACGCGCGCCGAAGGCTTCCGTGCGGCCGTTTTCCTGGACAACCAGCGCTGGCGTCGCACCTGGTTGTAGCTCCACGTCGCATACTGTTGCGCCACGGCGCACTGTGGCTCCAGCGCCTGCCGCCGCTCCCAGAAGCGACTCCTGCATAGCTGGATGATAGAAGGCCAGGCAAGGCAGTTGCTGGGGTGTAGTGGAGACAAATTCGCGATGGACCATCCGCTCGGTGACGGCATAGACGTCCATCCAGTGGACCTCGTTTCCGTCACTGCGGAGACATTCCGAGACTCCCAGGGCGCGCGCTTCCGCGTAACCCCACGGAACCAGGATTTCGCCTCGGATGCGGTCTCGGAATTGTCGCTCGCGCTCGATCACGAGCACCTTCGCCCCACGCTCCGCCATGCTCTTGGCAAGAGCTGCCCCTCCCAGGCCCCCGCCCGCGATTGCAATATCGTACAGTTTCGACACGCGTTCCCTCCGGTGAACTGGGCCCGAATCCATCGGAAACACTGATTTCGCCAGACGAAGACTACCACACTCAAGCGGCGCTCCGGGGAGGCTGGTCGCTAGCCTTGATCGGAAACGCCTCGGACAGGCCTGATTTCGATTTAGGGCTTGGGCGGAACATTCCTCAATCAACATCGGAGAGGACGGCGGCCGCTTCTACAAACACTCCGGTGCACGCGCCAACTGTACTGTTATCGGCACAATGCCGCAGCCGCGCGGCTTTGCCTTGGTCGAGACTCCAGACGTGGGCAAATCCGGCGGTCATATCCTTCCCGGTGGCTTTGTCGCGGCTGTGATAATGCCGGAGGGCGATGACGTGATCGCCTGCATCGAGGAAGGTCTCCGGCACGGCGCGCCAACTCTCGAAATCCTGCATCAGCGGGGTGAAAAAGTCATTGAATACGGCCTCAAGCCCCACGAATGTCGCACTGTGAGGGAAGCCAGGTGTGATTTCCCACCGTCCATCAGCGGTGCAAAGAGCTGCAATTCCCTGTGCGTCACCTCATCCAATGCGGCAGCGGCTCGCCAAAGAGCCTGAAATGATCGTCACCATTTTGCCTGCTGCTGGCGAGCGGCCATAGGGGATCCTGAGCTAAATCAGGCGGCCTTGCCCGCAACCGGACGCCCCATATCAAAGACGATTTCCTTTGCAATCTTGCCGTCTCGCATCTCAAAGATGTGAACCAGACGCATTTCAATCTTCTGTCCGCTAGAAAAGTGTGGCCAACAGCCTTCGCGCACCACCTCGAAAGTAGTGAGACTATCGTCCACGACACGATCTTCCGTAGCGAATCGTTGCAGGGGTTGAAACTTCACATCCCTCATCGTCGCCCACAGTTCACGATAGAACTTGGCCACCGCCTGCTTTCCGGAAAAAGAGCGATTGAGGCCATTGAGAGCGCCTGCTTCGAAGATAATGTCATCGGTGTATAGCTCAAGTGCCGCTTCGATGTCATTCGACGCTTCGCTATGAAAATGACCATCAACACAGGTTAAGTTTTGGGCTATTCGATCTCTGTCCATGGCTCTCTCCTTTCCGATTTGCTTACTGATCGGCAGAAGCTTACGCCACAAAAAACGATCGCGTCAAATGAACGGCTCGTCTCACGATAGTATCGGCTAACGAGGTTGTCCGCTTGACTGATTCCCGCCGAGTAACGAAAATGGACGCGTTTGTAAACACCGCCTGGAGCGGTGCCGGCGGCCCGAGCAGTTTCCAGGGCCCGCTTCCAACCTTCAATGGACGGACTTCAACCGTGTGGTGCTTGTGGTTTGCTCCTGCCCGCTCTATTGAAACGCCGGATTGCGGCGGTGGACAACAACCATTCATCACGATACCAGGAGGTTCGTAATGGCAGCATCGAAAAGTAATTCTCTTGTCCCCGTCCACTCCTTCCTCTGGCTCTCAGTCCTCACTTGTCTGCTTTCTTTATCGGCGTCGGCCGCGACCCTGTGCGTGAATCCAGGGGGCACTTCTGGATGTTTCGCATCTATCTCCGCTGCCGTGAGCGCAGCGGGACCCGGCGACACGATTCAAGTGGCTCCCGGCACTTACAAAGAGGATGTGATCATTGGCAAATCCTTGTCACTGGTCGGGGCCGGCAGCAGCAACACCATCATCGATGCCATGGGATTGTCCAATGGCATTTATGTAGATGGCATCGACACTCCCATGCTGAAGGACGTTGTGGTCAAGGGGTTTACTGTTCGGAATGCCAACTTTGAAGGCGTTCTCGTCACCAATGCTTCCGCTGTCACCATCTGGGGCAATCGCATCCTGGCCAACGACAAGAGTCTGGACGCTGCCGCCGGCACTTGCCCCGGCATTCCCGCTTTTGAGACCTTGGAGGGGTTCGACTGCGGAGAGGGCGTGCACTTGAGCGGAGCCGATCACAGCAGCGTCGCCAACAACTACATCGCTCGAAATGGGGGCGGGATTCTGATCAGCGACGACACCGCCGCCGCACATGATAACCTGATATCCGGCAATATAGCTGAGAACAATCCTTTCGATTGCGGCATCACCCTGGCTTCGCATCCTCCCGCTGAACTTACCGGGACTACAACACCGCTGGGAGTCTTTCACAACACAATTTCCAACAATGACTCCAGGCGCAATGGCCTGGCCATCGAAGGGGCTGGCGCTGGTGTCGGCATCTTCGATTCTGTGCCGGGTACAGCAAACTATGGCAATGTGGTCGTTGGTAATCGGCTCATCGGGAACGGGTTGCCCGGAGTGGCCATGCACAGTCACGCCCCCGGCCAAAACCTCAGCGACAACCTTATAGTTTTCAACTATGTTGCCGGGAACGGCCAGGATACTGAAGATGCAGCCACGCCCGGTCCAACCGGGATCAACGTTTTCGGCGTATCGCCCGCCAATGGCACCGTTATCTCGCAGAATGTGATTCACAACGAAGCGGTAGATGTGGCGGTAAATACCAGTGCAGATGTTGAGGTACACCTCAACAACTTCATCGGCCATGCTACTGGCGTGGACAACCTCAACTCCGGCATGGTTAACGCCACCGAAAACTGGTGGGGATGTTCTAAGGGGCCAGGCACAAACGGTTGCGCCTCTGTAGGCGGCTCTGGAGTGCTGACCACACCTTGGCTTACTATGCCGTTCGTGCCGAGCAACGTCCAGCACTAAGAGCAAAAAAACGTCGGCTGAGCGTGAAAAGCCCGAACCGTACGAACTCGGATTCGGGCTTTTCCTCTATTCCTAACCTCGCTCCTGCGCTGCAGTAGAAATGTGGACAGCTCGCCTTGCCCGAATAGATGGCAAGCTTTGAATCAGAGTTTTGGGGTGTGTTCACTCTTATGCTGGCGGAAGACTCGAACCCAAACGGTGTCACACCTCGTCGGGTCGGCGATTCGGAAGTTGACCATAAACGGCCATGTGGGAAGTGGAGGGCAGGTTAGTCGGCAACTCGGAAGTCACCCGCAGCTCGTGCGAGTTTAAGAAGGTTTCTTACACTCTCTATGCGGGGAGGCGGCGCAAAAGGCCCGACGCGCGGCGGAACCATGGCCTCTCCTGGCGCGCCTGGAAACGGGGCATGGTCGGCTTCTTGTTGAGGATGCGCTGCGCCCACTGCCGGGCTTCGGCTTCGCGGTGCTGGGAAGCGAGAAACGTGGCGTAATTGTATTGAGTCTCTGAAAGGGTGGAAACCTGCGTCACCTGTTCAAATTCCTTGGCAGCTTTCTCCGTCTGCCCCGTCAGAGCGTAAGCCTGCGCCAATAAGCCCCGGGCGCGGTAGTAACCATGCTTGGGGTCTTGCGCAACCACGCGCTCCAGGTCGGGAATAGCGGCGGCCGGGTCGCCCAGCTCCATGCTGCAGATGGCGCGATGATAAAGAGGATCAGGGTAATCGGTGCGAGATGATATCGCCTTGTTGTAGCACTCGCGGGCGCGGGAGTACTTGCCTTCTTCCCGGTAGAGATCGGCCAGCTCTTCGTAATTCCCCGATGAGGGGTTGTCCAGTATGGCAGATTCCAGTTCGCGGATGCGGCTGCGCCGGGGAAAAGTCTTAAACGATTGCCGCAACAATCCCAGGTCGGGCACCGCTTCGACCAGGAGATAAATAATCGCTCCCAGCGCACCGCCAAAAAGAATGACAAAGATCCACCAGGTATCCGGCCGGCGGCGGATGAAGTGCACAATCGCCAGCGCCTGGAGGATGAGCCCCCAGGAAAAGAAGAAGAAAGAGAAGATCGAGGCCATCTTGACGAACTGCTGGAACTATAGCATGTGGAAGGTGAGCTTCTAGCTACCTAGCTCCTACCTTCTAGCTGGTATATAAACCCTGCGACAGGCAATCCTTGCGATGCCGGCGCCAGAGTCTACTCTGCTAAGATTTCAGGAGTGAAGCCGCCTATCCGCCTGCTGGCCATAGACATTGACGGCACCCTGCTGAACAGCCAGTTCCAGATTCCCCCCGCCAACCTGGAAGCCCTGCGCCATGCCCATGAAGCCGGGGTAGAGATCATCCTGGTCACGGGCCGGCGGCACACCTTTGCCCTGCCCATTGCCGAACAACTGGGCTTCGATCTGTGGCTGATCAGCTCCAATGGGGCGGTTACGCGCTCCCTCAGCGGCGAAATGTTTCACCGCGATCTGCTGCCAGTAGCCACCGCGCGTGAACTGCTGGCGGCCATGCAGGAGTACCGCGGCAACACCGTCATCACCTTCGACACGGAGACTAAGGGCGCGCTGGTGCTGGAGCGCATGGACGAACTGACTGGCAGCATCCAGCGCTGGCTGGAAAAGAACATGCAGTTCATAGATTTTGTGGTGCCCATCGAGAAAGCGCTGGTCAGCGATCCGGTGCAGGCCATGTTCTGCGGCACCATTGAGCGCATGCAGGGAGCGCTGCAGACCCTGGCGGGCTTCGTTTTGCGCGACCGCATCACCGTGCTGCGCACCGAATATCCCCATCGCGACCTGTGCATTGTGGATGTGCTCAACCAGGGTTGTTCCAAAGGACACGCTCTGGAGCGTTGGGCGACTTATCGCGGCATCCCCCGGGAACAGGTCATGGCCATTGGTGATAATTACAACGATATTGAAATGCTTGTCTTTGCCGGTATCCCGGTTATCATGGGAAATGCCTCGCCAGAGTTGCGGGACCGGGGCTGGATGGTAACTGGGCTGCACGACGAGGCGGGCGTAGCAATGGCGGTGGAGCAGATCCTAAGTGGCGCGAAAACAGCAATTTAGGATCGAACTCCAAAAGTAATGAAATTTTTCTCCAAAATCGGAGTTTTGCTCCTTTTGGGAGCCTCCGTAGCCTGGGCAGGCCAAATCGCGGTACTCAATAACGGCTTTACCATCCGGCATGACCACCACGCAGTACTGAACCAAATCACCCGCCTTTACCTGAGTTCCGGTAGCGAAAGCTATGTAGATGTCCCCACCGCGGAAATCGTCCGCTTTGACAAAGACAATGCGCCCGTGCACCCGACGGTAACCCCGGCTTCCTCCAAGGAGGATGTGAGCGCCGCGGTGAACGCAGCCAGCGCCCGCCATCAGCTTGACTCCGACTTCATTACCAGCGTGATTCACGCGGAGAGCGGCTTTAATTCCCATGCGGTCTCGCCCAAAGGAGCGCAAGGGCTAATGCAGTTAATGCCGGGCACCGCCTCCAAGCTGGGCGTGGAAAATCCCTTTGATCCGGGTGCCAATGTAAACGGGGGCACGCAGTACCTGCGCGAACTACTGGACTACTACCATGGCGACATGGTCAAGACGCTTGCGGCCTACAACGCCGGTCCGCAACGGGTGGCCAGGTATCATGGGGTGCCGCCCTATCGCGAAACCCATGCCTATGTAGCGCGGATCATTCGGGAGTTTAATCGCAAGAAATTGGCGGAACAACGAGCTCAGGCTGCCGCCAAGAAGCGTGCGAGCGGCAAAAGCAACCGTAAGACTGTGTCCAACCCGGCGCATGTGCCCGGCCGCCCGGTTCCGAAACAGGCGGGTTCCGGGTCCTGAGTAACCCTCCCGAAGGGCAGCGGCGTTGACCTGCCGGAGTGGGTCATTTAGTTTGGAGTCTTACCCTTGGGCCCAACGCCCGCATGACCAAGAAGCGCATCCTCACTACCTCCGCCGTGGTGGCCATCCTGGGCGTGCTGGTGTATTTCCAGGTGGAACATTGGCGATCCTTTGACTGGGCCCGTTTTCGGTCAGCCAGCCACGTCCACCCGCTGCAGATTGCGCTGGGCATCGCGTTGGTTTACCTGACATACATTCTGCGTGCCGTGCGCTGGCGAGTCTTTCTGGAGCCGGTGTGCGAGGCGCGCATGGAAGGCCTCGTACCGGCAACCTTTATTGGCTTCACGGGCTTAGCGCTGCTAGGCCGGCCGGGCGAGTTCATCCGTCCCTACCTGATCGCCAAGAAGGAAGGCGTTTCAGTCTCCTCTCAGATCGGGGTGTGGACGGTGGAGCGCATCTTCGACATTGGCGCTTTTACAGTGCTGATGGCGATTGATGTTTTCTTCTCCGCCAAGATTAAGGCCAATCCTTACGTGGGCAGATTTCAGCTTGCGGCGGTGGCGCTGTGCGGCCTGGTGGCGTTCATGGCGGTCGCCGCGGTTTTGATCCGCAAACGGGGGCCGCAGGTAGCCAAGTTTCTGCATGGCCTGACCTCCAAGGTCTCCACGACCCTGGCGCACCATGTGGACCAGAAGGTGCGTGCCTTCGGAGAGGGCCTGAACACAGTAGCCAGCCCTAAATCGTTCGCAAAACTAGTAGCGCTTTCGCTGGTGATCTGGTTCCTGATCGCGTTGTCCTACCGGGAGGTGACACATTCCTATCCTCCAGATCCGGGGGAGCAGGTGGTGGAGCAGGGCCCGCCGTCTGTGGATGTGGAGACGGCCAAGCTGGCCGGCCTGCCCGAATTGGCCGGGCAACCGCTGAGCGGGGATACAGTGGAACTTTTGGAACCGGGCTTACAGGCCAAAGGCTACGGACTGCGGGAGGAGCGCGGCGAGCTGTGGCTGGTGCACAAGAACAAGCGGATCAAGAAGGTGGGCGACCATCCTCACTTGAGCAACATGGACGTGGAGCACGTGCTGCTGCTGATGGGCTTCAGCATGATCGGTTCGGTGGCGCAGCTGCCGGCGGTAGGTGGAGGCAGTCAACTGGCCGTGATTACCGCCTTACAGGTCATCTACGGCATCCCGCCGGAGGCGGCGGTGAGCTGCGGCATCCTGCTGTGGCTGGTCACATTCATGGCCTGCATACCGGTGGGTTTGTTCTTTGCTCATCGCGGACACCTTTCATTGCGCAAGCTGTCGGCGGCCAGCCAGGAGGAAGAACGGCAGGACGAAGAACAGGCGGAGCCTTCGCTGGCAGGAGAAAAGCGCGATGGGTTGCCACCCAAGCCGGGTAAGGCGTAACGGTCACGCTTACACACCTTGATACAATCGAGTACAGGCAATTAATGGCGCAATCGGGCCGTGCCCTCGACGGCTAAGTTGACAAATGCTGCGATGAAGTGTCCTTTTTGCGGATTCGTAAACGATAAGGTAGTGGATTCGCGGGAGAGCAAGGAAGCCGAGTCCATCCGCCGGCGGCGGGAGTGTCTGCAATGCGGCAAGCGCTTCACCACCTATGAGCGGATTGACGAAATCCCGTACATGGTGGTGAAGAAGGACGGCAGGCGGGAAAAATTCGAACGCCAGAAGGTGCTGAACGGGCTCCTGCGCGCCTGTGAGAAACGGCCGGTCTCCATGGGCAAGCTGGAGCAAATCGTGAACGAGGCGGAAGCCTTCGTGATTGACTCGGCGGAACGGGAGCGCAAGAGCAGCGAGATCGGCGAACTGATCATGAACCGGCTGCGCAAACTGGACAAAGTAGCTTACGTGCGCTTTGCCTCGGTGTACCTCGACTTCAAGGATGTGCAGGAGTTCATGACGGAACTGAAAGACCTGCTGAAGACGAAAGAGGGGGCGCCGGCGGCGGCGCCCAAGGCGAAGGGTGGAGTGAGGGTGTGATAAACCGGGAGTCGGTAGTCGGGAGTCGGCATACGGGGTAGCTGGTAGTTGGTAGTTGGTAGCTGGTAGTTAGTAGCTGGTGGCTATCGGCCTTCAGCTGTCGGCAAAAGAGCCGGTGGCCGAGAGCCGACGACCGAAGGCCGAGAGCTTAGGGAACGGAATCTGATCAGAAAATGGCACATCGCATCACATTGATTCCTGGGGATGGAATCGGGCCGGAGGTCACGGATGCGACGGTGCGCATTCTGGAGGCCACCGGCGTCAAATTTGAGTGGGAACGCTGCCAGGCCGGGCAGGAGGCCTACGAAAAATACGGGGAATACCTGCCCAAGGAGCTGCTGGACTCGATCGAGTGCACGCGAGTGGCGCTGAAGGGCCCGGTGACCACGCCCATTGGAGGCGGCTTCCCCAGCATCAATGTGGCGCTGCGCAAGCATTTCGAGCTGTACGCCAATTTCCGGCCCATCCGCAATCTGCCGCACATTCCCACGCGCTATCCCGACGTGGACCTGATCATCGTGCGCGAGAACACCGAGGGCCTGTATTCCGGCATCGAGCACGAGGTGGTGCCGGGAGTGGTGGAGAGCCTGAAGATCATCACAGAAAAGGCCTGCCTGCGGATCGCGCGCTTCGCCTTCGAGTATGCGCGCAAGAACCGGCGCAAGAAAATCCATACCATCCACAAAGCCAACATCATGAAGCTGTCGGATGGGCTGTTTCTGCGCTGCTCGCGGGCGATTTCCAAGGAGTATCCGGAAATCACCTACGGTGAGCACATTGTGGACAACACCTGCATGCAGCTGGTGATGAATCCGTATCAGTACGACATGCTGCTGCTGGAAAACCTGTACGGCGATATCATCTCCGACCTGTGCGCCGCCTTTGTGGGTGGGCTGGGGCTGGTGCCGGGCGCCAACCTGGGGGACAGCGCCGCCGTTTT
>JBLMXE010000394.1:0-2699 GCA_050257615.1 Chlamydiota bacterium
GAGGCCTTGCAGCCGGAATTCAAAGATTACGCCCGCCAGATCGTCACCAACGCCAAGACCCTCGCGGAGGCGCTGCGCAACGAAGGTTTCCGCCTGGTCTCCGGCGGCACCGATACCCATCTCATGCTGATAGATGTGTTCGCCAAAGGTATGCTGGGCAGCGAAGCCGAGAAGGCGCTGGGCGAGGCCGGCATCACGGTGAACAAGAACGCCATCCCCTTCGACACCAACCCACCGCTCAAGCCCAGCGGCGTTCGCATCGGCACCCCGGCCCTGACCACCCGCGGCATGAAGGAAAAGGAAATGCGCCAGGTGGGGCGCTGGATCGCGGAAGCGCTCTACCACCGCACCGAGCCCGAGGTGCTGAAGCGAATCCGCAAAGAGGTATTCGAACTGGCGGAGGCTTTCCCGCTTTACGCCGAGCGCCGCACCCGCGCCCACGCCGAAGCAAGGGTGTAAGCCATTTATTTACAAGAAGGTGGGAAGATAGAGTGAGTTTTAAGAGATTCGTGCCCGCTCCTGTAAGTCTATGGCGGGCTTTGCCTTAGGCCCATTAGACTCCTGCCGACTAGTGCTGGATCAATGCAGGGGATGCCACGGGGCCGCACATATTGTTTTACCAAACAACAAAATAGTAAAATAAGGAGGCGTGAAACAGAGCCTTATTTTATCGTCCCTTAATAGTCGGCTTCGGATGGTGCCCTTATTATGCGAGCGGGGCAATACGTAAAACAAACGTCTGGCTATCGCGCCTTTATTCCAGCGCTCCTCCCTCCCGACCCGTCCATCAAGCCGGATAACGAGTTAACGAACTTGCTTTCGGAAGCCGACCGCTCTCTGGGCCGCCTCGACGGGGTGGCCAGTGTCGTGCCCAACCCCGACCTGTTTGTGGCCATGTACGTCCGGCAGGAAGCGGTGCTCAGCTCCCAGATCGAAGGCACCCAGAGCACGCTCGAGGACGTGCTCCAGTTCGAAATAGACGAGCAGGGTCGCGAACTTCCCAAGGACGTGGAAGAGGTCGTTAACTATGTGCGGGCAATGAACTACGGGTTGGGACGGCTCAAGGAACTGCCGCTGAGCCTGCGGCTGATCCGCGAGATCCATGCGGAACTGCTTAAGGGCGTCCGCGGTGCACACCGCACCCCTGGTGAATTTCGGCGAAGCCAGAATTGGATCGGCCCGGAAAACTGCACGCTGACGACGGCCACGTTCGTGCCGCCTCCTGTTCCCGAGATGCACGAGGCGCTGGACAATCTGGAGAAATTCCTGCACGACGAGAAAACCTTACCCGCACTCCTCCACTGCGGGCTGGCACACGCACAATTCGAAACCATCCATCCCTTTCTCGACGGCAATGGTCGCGTGGGACGCCTCCTGATCACGTTTCTGCTTTGCCAGCGCGGCATTCTCCACCGACCACTGCTTTATCTCAGCCATTTTCTTCGCGCTCACCGGGCCGAGTACTACGATCGATTGATGGCGATTCGCAATGGGGGCGACTGGGAAGGGTGGCTGAAGTTCTTCGTGCGCGGCGTGGCCGCCGTCAGTCGCGAGGCCACCGAGACCGCGCAAGCAATTCTGCGGATGCGCGAGGAGCACCGGCAAGTGATTACTGCCGAACTGGGCGGAAATGCGTTTGCCCTGCCTTTGCTAGACTTCCTTTTCGAGCAGCCTCTGGTAACGATCTCGGTGGTGGAACAAAGACTGAAATGCGTCTACGTCACCGCCGGCAAGCTGGTCGAACAGTTCGCGCGGCTCGGGCTGCTGAAGGAAATCACCGGGTATCGCCGCAACCGCCGCTACCGCTACGAGCCTTACCTGACCCTTTTCCAGCCCAGGGGGCAGAGCGAAGGCCCACAGTAGGCCCCTTGCGATGATCTGCTGTCTCGTGCCTCTCCTCACCCTAAAATTTGAAACCTGGGAAACTTTGAAACTCTGAAACCTTCGCCAGCCCCCGCCTCCGGCTTGGGTTTAGGTCTATACTCTCCCCGTGAAGATCGCCATAGACATCCGGCGGATTGGCGATTTTGGCGTGGGCACCTACATCCGCAACGTGCTGCGCGCCCTGGGCCGCCTGGATCGGGAGACCCATTACATCCTGATTGGCCCGCCGGAGAAATTCCGCGATATTGACCCCCTGCCCCCCAGCTTTGAAGGCGTGGCCCTCACCGCCCCGGAGACCTCACTGGCCGGCTTCTTAGGGTTTCGCCGGATTCTGCGCCATGAACGCTGCCAGTTGGTGCACATCCCGCACCTCTCCTGGATGCCGCAGTCGCTTCCCTGCCCTTACGTCATCACGGTGCACGACGTGCTGGAGCACATGTCGCGCCTGCGCGACCACTCCGGCCTGCGCCGCGCCGCACATTTCCATCTGACCCGCCGCGCGCTGCAGCGCGCCGCCCGCATCTTCGCCGTCTCCAACTTCACCAAGCAGGACGTGGAAGCGCTTTTTCACATTCCACCCGCCAAAATCGAGGTGGTGTACAACGCCATTGACGAGCGCTTTCGCCTGGGCCATGCCACTGACGCCGATCGCCAATTCATCGCCGAACGCTACCAGGTCAACTACCCCTTCCTGCTCTACGCCGGCCGCATCAGCCCGCACAAGAACGTGGGCCGCATCATCGAGGCCTTTTCCGCGCTCAAGGCGGAGCTGGACAAAGAAGGGAAATTCCCCGACCTGAAACTGATCATCATCG
>JBLMXE010000395.1:0-2968 GCA_050257615.1 Chlamydiota bacterium
TCGCGCGCCGGGCTGAGCGATCCGCGGCGGCCTATCGGTTCGTTCATCTTCCTTGGCCCGACCGGCGTAGGCAAGACCGAGTTGGCGCGGGCGCTGGCGGAGTTCCTCTTCGACGACGAGCGCGCGATGGTGCGGATCGACATGTCCGAGTACATGGAGAAGCACGCGGTGGCGCGCCTCATCGGCTCGCCGCCCGGATACGTCGGCTACGAGGAGGGCGGGCAGCTCACCGAGCAGGTGCGGCGGCGGCCCTATGCCGTGATCCTGTTTGACGAAATCGAGAAGGCGCACCCCGAGGTGTTCAACATCCTACTGCAGATTATGGACGACGGCCGGCTGACCGACGGCAAAGGCCGCACCGTGGATTTCCGCAACGCGGTCATCATTATGACCTCCAACATCGGATCGGTGTACCTGACGCCGGAGGCACTACGCACGCCGGAGGACTTCGAGCGCGCCCGCAAGGAGGTGATGAATGCGCTGCAGGGACACTTCAAGCCGGAGTTCCTCAACCGCGTGGACGACGTCATCATCTTCAATCCGCTGGGCAAGGAGCAGCTGACGAAGATCATTGACCTGCGCCTGGAGGATTTGCGGCGACTGCTGGCCGAGCGCAAGATCAGTCTGGAACTAACCGACGCAGCCAAGGAACTGCTGTTCACCGAGGGTTACGACGTGAACTACGGGGCGCGGCCCCTGAAGCGCGCTATCCAGCGCCTGATCCAGGATCCACTGGCACTGAAGATCCTGGATGGCGCGGTGCTGCACGGCGACCACGTGGTGGTGGACGCCCGCGACCACAAGATGACGTTCAGCGTGTCGCGGCGGGTGGGACAAAAGGTACACAAGGAGAAAGAGCCGGCGGCGCAGCGCTAAGAACTTCTGTTCCCCGCGGATTAACGCGGATATTCACGACGCATCTGTCCGAATAACCGCATCATCTGCACCTGTCATGTTGAGCGAGGGCGTATGCCCGAGTCGAAACATCCCCCGCGCTGGCAGATGTTCCGCGTTTCCGCGGTGAACGGGTTTAAGGTTGCGGTGGAGGAGTGCCAGGCATCGCCGTCACACCCATGCTGCCGTCGGGCTGGCGGATCAGGGCGGGGGCGTACAAGCCGAGTTCCTGGCGGCGCCACCACAATCCCTGCTGACGCTTGGTGGCCATATCGGTGAACCAGTATTGCCATAGAACCGCACGCACCTGCGTGGGCGCCTTCTCGGCAAAGGGATTGCCGGCAAACAGCGTGAGCACCTCGGGATCGTTGATCAGCAGCAGCTCTTCCGTGTGCACCACCCAGGGGTTGTTGCGCCAGTTGTCCAGCGAGGCGAACCACAGGTTCCAGTCGAAGCGTGGCTGGTAGGGGGCGTAGATTCCCGGCGGGTTGGCCGGGTCCTGCGGCTTGTAGCGGAAGGGATATGCCTGCCAGGTTTTGCCGTCATAGGAACCCTGAAACTCGATTTCGTAGCGGGCGCGAGTCATCACCGCAAACAGGCCATAGCGGTTGGCGATGCGATAAGGCTCCAGCGCCGCTACCGGCTGCGTGGGCAGGGGCAGGCGGGGGAAGAACATCCATAGCAGCAGCACGGCGGTCACATAAAACATCCAGGAGAGCACAACCGCAGTAATGGCCAGGCGCAAGGCAGAGAGGTGCTGCCGCAGGCTGGTAAAACCGCCATCGCTGGAATCAACAGCTTTTTCCGCCGGCAGTTCGGGGCCGGCAAATCTCTTCTTGATCCACTCAACCAGTTTTCGGGGCCGTACCACTGCAAGCGCACCATCATCCAGCAGCAGAAACCCCAGGCTCAGCACCAGGTAGTTCAGAAAAGTGTAGTTAGCGGTGAGGATGATGCCGATCTCAAACGGCGTCACGATCAGGAAACACAACATCCGCACCCTCCGCCAGGGCGCAAACATCAGGAACACGATCCCCAGCTCAACCGCGAACGTCAGCCCCACGGTGAAGGCGTGGAACCCGTGCGGCAGGTGCTGTACGTACCAGCCGATCCAGGTGGGCAGGGGCCCGTTCTGGTAGTACTGGTCCATGGCGGTGAAGTGCCGCCATTGCGGGTCGCCGCTGAGCAGCTTGACGCAGCCTGACTCGAAGTAAATGCGGAACCACTCCCACTGCAGCAGAAACAGCGAGGCGCGCGAGGGCGGGTGGCCGCGGCCCAACCCGGGGCGGAGCCCGGGAGCGGCAAAGAACAGCGCGATGAAACCGGCTTCCAGCAGCATGCCGTCAGACTGGTAGCTGGAAAAATCCTGCAGCGCGGCCACGAAGGAGAGATAGGAAACGAAGCAGACCACCAGCATGGCCCGTGGCCAGATGTTGAGGACCAGCAATATGGCGGCCGCCATCCCAACCCAGCACACCGCCTTCAGCGCCGTATCGCTGCTGCTGATCCAGAACACCGTGGGCGCATACCAGTAGCGCTCAAGCGTGCCCAGGTGCTGGGCCAGGTATTGCAGGTAATCCTTGGCGGGCAGAATGCCATTGGGCCCGATCAGGCCGGTCACCTGAAACAGTAAGGAGAAGAACGCGGAGTAGTAGATCAGCCCCAGAGCGCGCAGAAAAATCCAGCGTGCGCCCAGGTGGCCGCCATCGCCGCTGGGCCCAGGTCTGAAGAGCCAGCGCACCGGGGAAACTGCGCTGTCAGGCATGGAGGGAGTCTACATCGGGCAAGACTCACGTGGGCACAGCCGCCGGACAGCCGGGGGCGGCTGTCCCCACACATGCAGGCAGGGATTCGCTGGGGCTGTCCCACCCACGTGGTTAGTTATCAGGCGTTTGCAAAAAAACAATAACCAGACGTCCATGTGTGGACGAATCCTGTTCTTGGTACTTGATCCGTGCCAATCCGCGTCTATCCGCGACGAGGAATTTTTTCGGCGGTGGATGAGTGGCCGCTGGAAGAAGAAGCGGCTATCAAGGTTTGTAGAACAGCGCGAAGAATTCCACGATCAGGATGA
>JBLMXE010000396.1:0-3636 GCA_050257615.1 Chlamydiota bacterium
GTGGGCGGCGGCCTCTACAACCCCCGCGGCATTGACATTGAAGCGCTGTGGGAATACCGCCAGCACAACGGCGTGATCCACGGCTTCCCGGGAGCGGAAAAGTACGACCCCGCCGAGCTGATGCTGGCCGACTGCGACTTGCTCATTCCCGCCGCTACCGAAAATCAGATCACCAGCCGCAATGCCGACCGGGTGAAGGCGCGCGTCCTGATCGAAGGCGCCAATGGGCCTACAACCGCCGCCGCCGACGACATCCTCTCCGACAAGCGCGTGTTCATCGTGCCCGATATTCTGGCCAACGCCGGCGGCGTCACCGCCTCCTATTTCGAGTGGGTGCAGGACCGCCAGGGCTACTTCTGGAAGGAATCCATGGTCAACGAGCAGCTGGAGCACATCATGCGCGAGTCCTTCCAGGCGGTGGTGGAATACGCCGAGAACCACAACGTCAATAACCGCATCGCCGCCTACATGCTGGCCATTGACCGCGTAGCCTACTGCATCCGTCAGCGCGGCATCTACGCGTAGATGATTGACGATTGATGATTGAAGAATGATGAATGAAAATCGGCCATCAGCTCTCAGCTATCAGTGAAAACTCAAAGCTGATGGCTGATAGCTGACGGCTGACAGCTTGGTTTTTCAATCGTCATTCATCAATCTTCAATCGTCAATTCTTCACCTCCGCCCAGGTCCACCCTCCCAGAAAAAGGCTGTTCTGCCTCATTGCCTCCTCTTCGCCGGTGGAGGATAATTTACTCTCACGACCACCGGCTCAGCGGTCGGCCGTCGTTTAGCGCTCCGCTGTGAACCTGCCCAACTACATTTCGTTGTCACGTATTTTCAGCGTCCCGGTGCTGATCTGGATATTGTCCAGCAGCCGCTTCGGCAGCGCTCATGGCCAGAAGGAACTGCTGGCCTCCGCCCTGTTTATTGCTGCCTCGCTTACCGACATGGCCGATGGCTACCTGGCCCGCCACCGCGATCAGGTCACCACCCTGGGCATGTTGCTCGACCCGCTGGCCGATAAGCTTCTGGTGGCCGCCGCCTTCGTCACTCTGGTGCAGTTCAATCCCCAGGTGGTGCCCGCGTGGATGGCCGTGGTCATCGTCGGGCGCGAGTTTCTGGTCAGCGGCCTGCGCTCCATCGCTGCTACCGAAGGCTTCACCATCGCCGCCAGCGATCTGGGCAAATTCAAGATGGTGGTGCAGATCGTGGCCGTGGTCGCCGCCATTCTCGATCACCACTGGAAGGAATGGCCGTTGTACATCGGCGGCTGGGTTCTGCCCATCCATGTGATCGCTTTCGTGGCCATCTGGTTCATGGTGGTGTTGTCGCTGGTTTCCGCCATTGATTACTTCGCCGCCTTCTGGGCGAAAATTGACCGCCACGTGGTGAAGAGGAGGCGGCGCGCGTTCGTGCTCAGCCGCCGCCGCAAGCGCGATGTCGCCGCTACCCAATAGCTCGTCCAGCGCGGGTCAACCGGCACAGCATGTCCCCGCGGCCGGCGAATA
Source organism: Chlamydiota bacterium (assembly GCA_050257615.1). GTDB lineage: Bacteria > Acidobacteriota > Terriglobia > Terriglobales > Acidobacteriaceae > JAICWP01. The sequence goes on from JBLMXE010000396.1 coordinate 1,512, forward strand.
TTCTCCGGAAGAGCGCGAACTGCTGCTCCGCCTGGCCCACCTCGCCATTAATGCCTCTCTGGAAGAACGCGAACTGGAGCTGCCCGCCATTCCCGAACATCTGCAGCAGCAGCGCGGCGCCTTCACCACCCTTCATCTGGAGGGGGATGTGCGCGGCTGCGTTGGCTACGTCTTTCCCGTGGCGCCTCTGTTTCAAACCATCATTGAAACTGCCCGCGCCGCCGCCTTCCAGGACGTGCGTTTCCTGCCGGTCACTCGCCAGGAAGCGGCGCAGCTGCAGATTTCCATCAGCGTGCTTTCCCCGCTTTTCCCCATCAAGGCGGAGGAAGTGGAACTGGGCAAACACGGCCTGCTCGTCACTCAGGGCAATCGCCGCGGTCTGCTTCTGCCCCAAGTGCCGGCGGAGCACGGCTGGGACGTAAAGACCTTCCTGGAGCAGACCTGCCGCAAAGCCGGCCTTCCCTCTGACGCCTGGCAACACGGCGCCACCCTGGAGGCCTTCACCGCCGAAATCTTCGGCGAAAGCGTGCTCTGATTGACGATTGAAGAATGATGATTGACGATTGAAACACAGAGTCCTGGCACAACTTCGCAGTAAAAAAGCGCGGGCCGCAGCCCGCGCTCACCAACCAGAAATCTCGCGTTACTTAACGTTGATGGACTGCACCGCGGGTTCTGCGCTCGCCGCGTGTGCTGCCGCTGCTGGTGCCGGTGGCTCCAACTCCACCGTGTCGCCCACGTGAACTTCTTCCAGAGCGAAGGTAATCATTCCCGTAGCGCTGGTGGGTGTGGTGCTGAGCACGATTAGCTCACCCAGCGAGCGCCGCGGCATATCCTTCACGTGGATGGCCGGGCCTTTTTTTCCCCAGCCGAAGCCCTGACGATCGAAGGTAGGCGGATATTTCTGCGTATCCTCCATGACCGCGGCTTTGAAGGAGAGCGAGTCCACCGGATCATTCATGTCATCCTGGTAAGTGCGTACTACGCGGAAATAGTCGCCTACTTTTACGCCTTGATTGGACCCGACGGTCAGATACACCTTGGATCCCGTGCCCAGCTCGCCATCAAAGTCCTTGGCTAGCACGATCCGCCCGGTAGTCTTGCCATCCGCCGGTGCGTAAATGTCGAAGCTCACCGGCCGCCGGTAGGTGATTTCTTGGTGCTCAATGAAAGGTACCGCCAGATCGCCCGGCACCACCGGTTCACAGGCGAAATCCAGTTGCACAATGTCCATCCCCTGCCGGCTATCCACCACGTGACCTTGCGCCAACTCGGAATAGGGCTGGCCAGTAGCCGCAATCACCTTGCGCTGTCCGTTGAAGTACTCATATTGGTTGGGGTCGCGCAACGCGCGTACGAACGTAAGCCGGTCGCCATCCTTGTACTGGCGGCCACCCAGGTAAACCACCTCACCGCCTACAAATTTTGTCTCGTGGGGAGAGTTCAAACCGCCGCTGACGAAAGTGGAATCCGGCACCCCTTGCTGGCTGAGGAATCCGGCGCAATTGATGTCGGCATAAGTGGGCTTCACCATGCGCTCCACCGGATGCGTCACCGGCGTCACCCTGGCGACTTCCTGAATGGATGACTCGCTCTCATGGCTGGCATCCAGAATCTGCTGGCCCATCGCCATCCCCGTCAGCAGCGCCAAGCTTAACGCGACGCTCACTGTCCTCATATTTCCTCCCCGTACCCGGCCTGGCCGGCCGGGAAGAACCGTCGCAGACGCACCCCAAGCCGGGGCACGCAGGTAGCGGCTCAATTTCGGACGGTACCAAGGGGGGTAGCCAGGGTCAAGGTTACGCTGGTGTTATCAAGCACATGTAACCTCTGCGCGGACCCTTTAGCCTCCGCCACTGCCGCAATTCTGTTGCATATCACCCGCCCACGCCTGTAATATCGCGCCCGAATCCGCTTCCATGATTGCGGCGCAATCCACTCACGGGCCCCGGCTTCTGCCGCTGCGCATGCCTCGGCTTTGTGTGGCCGTTGCCAGCGCCGATACCGCCGAGATGATCGCCAAGGCCGAGTCCCTGGCGAGGGATAACCCATTGCTGGAGTTGAGGTTAGACTATCTCGCCCAGCCTGCCGCCGCCCTCCCCAAAATCAAGCGCCTGCTGGAGGG
>JBLMXE010000397.1:0-6117 GCA_050257615.1 Chlamydiota bacterium
CCCTGAACAGAATCCTTTTCACCACTGATTTTTCCGACTACGCGGAGCGCGCCTTGCCCTACGCCGTCGGCCTGGCGCGGCACTATGGCGGCACCGTGTTTGTGGCCCACGCCATTCCTCCCGAGCCGCGGCGCCCGCTTCCCCTGGAGCCCGTCCCGCCCGAACTGGATGAACTGCGCTACCAGGCCGAACACGCCATGAATACCTTCGTGCGCTCCGCCCCTCTGGCCAGCGTGCGCTACGAGGTGGTGCTGGAACGGGGCGAGACCGAGCTGGTCTTCCAGGACATGGTCAAGAAGAACAACATTGACCTGGTCGTGATCGCCACCCATGGCCGCGGCGGTCTGAAAAAGCTGCTGCTGGGCTCAGTGGCGGAGGAGATTTTCCGCAGCGTCACCTGCCCGGTGCTGACCATCGGCCCAGAGGTCAAGCGCAATGAAATTGCCGCCGGCGAACTGCGGCACGTCATCTATGCCAGCGACCTTTCCGCCGCCTCCATGCACCCACTACCTTACGCTCTGGGGCTGGCGGCGGACTATGGCGCCCGCCTCAGCTGCCTGCACGTGATCGAGGAGATCACCACCATTCCCGTGTACTACCGGGAGCGGGCGCTGCGCGATGCCCGCGAGGAACTGGAAAAGCTGGCCCCGGCCAATGCCGGCCTGGCCTGCGAGCCGCAAATCATCGTCACCACAGGAGACCCGGCGGAAAAGATTCTGCAGCTGGCGGGCGACCTGAATGCCGATCTGATTGTAATGGGCGCGCGTCACCAGGGATCGGCGCGGCTGCTATCGCACCTGCCCTGGGCCTGCACTCACAAGGTCATCTGCCATGCCGCTTGCCCGGTGCTCACGGTGCGCGCCGGGCCGCAGTGAGCAACTGGCAGCCGCTCCATTACTGGCCAACCAGTCCCCAAGCCATCGAGAGAGGAGAATCGTCATGCAGGCGCGAACAAAATGCGAGCTGGAGAAAGCCCTGATCTTCGCCGGCGGACTAAGCCTGGGCGCACGACTCATGTACATGCTCGATCCCGACCAGGGGCGCCGGCGGCGGGCCATGGCCCGCGACCGCGCCGTCTGGTTGGCCCACCAGGCGGAGCTGACCATTGACCGCGGGGTCCGCGACCTGTTCAACCGCGCCCAAGGCGCGGCTGACGAGACCTTCTCTCTGCTGGCTCCTAAGCCGGTATCGGACCAGGTGCTGCGTGACCGGGTGCGCAGCCGGTTGGGCCGCGCTACTTCCCATCCTCATGCCATCGAGGTGGAGGCCAAAGATGGATGGGTGACCCTGAAGGGGCCGGCGCTGCAGGACGAGGTGCGCCGAGTGCTCTGGGCAGTGCGCGCCGTGCCGGGAGTGAAACACGTGGAGAACCGGCTGGAGCCGCACAAAGCGGCCGATGTTCCCGATTTGCAAGGCGGGAGCCCGCCGCCCTTGCCGGAATTGCTGCATGAAGCCTTGGCGCCGGCCACGCGCGCGCTTCTGGGCACCACCGGCGGGCTGCTTCTCGCCTGCGGCGCCTGGAAAAAGGGTTGGAAAGGCGCCGGCCTGGGCTTGTTGGGCGCGAACCTGCTCGGCCGCGCCCTCAGCAATGTCGGTCCGCGGCATCTGCTGGGCATTGGCGATGCCCAAACCGCCGGCATTCATGTGCAAAAGACCATCCACGTGAATGTCCCCGCAGAAGCGGTTTTCGAACTGCTGGCTGATCCGGAGAAGCTTCCCCTTATCATGTCGCACATTCTGGCGGTCAAGAAAGTGGACGACAACCGTTATCGCTGGACCGTGGCCGGGCCCGTCGGCACCCCCGTGAGCTGGGACGCGGAAATCGTCGAGAAAATTCCCAACAAGATGCTGGCCTGGGCCAGCCTGCCGGGTGCGGTAGTGGCCAATTCCGGCGTGGTGCAACTCGATACCGAAGATGCCGGGACACGAATACATATTCGCCTGGCCTACGTGCCGCCCGTCGGGGCAATCGGGCACGTCATCGCCAGGATTTTCGGCGCCGATCCCAAACACGCCCTGGACGACGACATGGTCCGGCTGAAATCGTTGCTCGAGCACGGCAAGACCAACGCCCATCACCACGCCGTCACCCTGGAGCAGGTGATCAACAACAAACCGGCGCACGCCTCGGGATGTTAGGGGCAAAGGTTTCAAAGTTTCAAAGTTTCAAGGTCTCGAGTGTGCGGTTTTGGTAAATCCTGGTGTGACCAGGAAAAGATGCCTTTCTGAGAAAGCTCGCTGAGAAACTCGAAACTGTCTGGAGGCGCACATGCCCCTCTACGAATTTCTTTGCCTGGACTGCGATAAGACATTCACCCAGGTCCTGACCCTGGCCGAGTACGACAAGGGCGGGATCACCTGCCCCAAATGCGGCAGCAAGAAGGTGGTACAGGAGGCATCCGCCTTTTTCGCGGTCACCTCCAAAAAGAGCTGAGCGACAAGAGTAGTTGGCACTGAGCATTCGGCAATCAGCCCAGGGAGGCAGCAGCAGAAGGATTGAATGCTGATTGCTGTCTTTGGCTTACAAGCGCGGGCAGTTTTAGCAAGCCGGCGTCACGGGGCCGCCGGCAAGCCCATCTTCTTTACTATGGACTGGTAGCGTAGCTCTGAGTGCAGAAAATCGAAATTTGGACTGTCCTGCAAGTGCACCAGCCAGGGTTCGCGTCCTTGATATGCCTTCTCAAGATAAGAAAGCGTCTCGTCTTTGCGTCTCAGGCAGGCGTACACGTTTGCGAAGGCGAAAGGTGAAACGTACTTTGTTGTCGCCTGTTTCCTGAGCTCACTGAGTCGCCACTCGAACACTGCCGGAAGACCGCCCCGCCGGAAGGCTTGGTCCACCGCGAGCGCAGAGTCCTGCTTGCCTTCGAGCCGAAGAAAGGTTTCCCACTCTTGAACAGCCTCTTTCCGCATCCCCTTGTGCCAGTAGGCCACCAGAAGTTGTTCATGCAAACTGGCATTGTCCGGCTGAGCCTCGCTTCGCAGGCGGGCCTCATGGAGCGCCGCGTCAAACTGCCGCGACTGAAGCAGGGTACGAGCCAGCGCCCAAGGCCGGGCAAATGGGTCCAACTCCATTGCTTTCCTTTCCTCTTGCAGGGCTTCAGGCTTGTGATTCAGAGTGCTCAGAATATAGGAACGCAAGTGGTGAGCTTCGGCAAAGCTGGGATTGAGAGCTACCGCGCGCGCCGATTCTGCTTCCGCCGCCGACCAATCCCAGCGATCGAAATAGTAGGCGGCGGCCATTGAGTTGTGGGCCTCAGCCAGCGAGTCATCCAGTTCCAGAGCTCTCCTGGCAGCTGCCTCGCCCTGAGGCATGAGTGTCCCCGGGGGGGCCTCTCCTTCGACCGCCTTGGCGACGTAGGAATCAGACAAGCCGCTCCAGGCAGCCGCATAGTCGGGTTGAAGGTCAATCGCCTTCTGAAAATATTCCTGGCTCTTGTCATATTGGGACGAAAACCAGTAATACCTCCCCAGCAGGTATGCGTCGTGCGCTTGCGGATTGATTGAGCGTTGCGGTTTCTCGCTCAGAGCGGCAGTGACTCCGACCTGACGGGCGATGGTTCGCGCCAGTTCGTCCTGCAAAGAATACACATCGCGCAAATCGCGATCATAGCTTTCTGCCCAAACGTGGGTATCGGTCCCAGCATGAATCAGCTGTGCCGTCACGTGCACCCGGTTGGCTTTGCGGGCCACTGACCCTTCCAGAATCCCATCCACGCCGAGTTCCTGCGCAATGGCTGGCAGGGGCTGACGACTCTTTCTGTACCGCATCACGGAAGTACGAGAAATAACTCGTAGCCTCGGGTTCTTGGCCAGCATGGTAATCAGCTCGTCGGTCATGCCGTCGGCAAAGTAGTCCTGCGCTGGGTCGCCGGAGAGATTCTCCAAGGGCAGCACCGCCAGGGAGCGAATGGCGGTGGTTGACCTGCTCTCCTGGGGGGTGAACCGGTTGTGGGCGAACTTAAAGGCTGGCCAGAGCATCAGACACAGGCCGGCTAGGACAATCCAAACCAGGCGAGGTACCCAGTGCTGTCCGGCCAGCGGGGAGCGAACAGGTTCAAGGATAGCGGGCGCAGCGGGTTCGCACCCGCGGGCCTGAGGAACTGGTTCTTCCGGCCACTCTACCTGACCGATGAAACGATAGCCACGGCGAGGCACGGTTTCCACCCATCGTGGCTTGCCCGCCGTGTCGGACAGGCAGTCGCGCAAGCGCTGCACCGCGGAGTTCAAACTATGCTCAAAATCTACGAAGGTGTCTTCGGCCCAGAGTCGGGCCCGGAGTTCTTCCCGCGTCACCACTTCGCCGGGACGTTCGAGCAGCAGAAGAAGGATTTGCAGCGGCTGCTCGCCCAGCTTGATTCTGACGCCGTGCTTGCGTAGCTCACCCGAGCGGAGATCAACCGCGTAAGGACCAAACAGAACAGATCTTACGGTGCTTGTTGCCATCCGGCACGCCCCCGCTGTGCCACCCGTTGGAGCAAGATTGTGCCTGTTGAGGGAATGTCCGTCAACGAGAACTCCGTGCACGAGCGGGCCCGCCGATACTATTTCCTTACTTTCCATAGACTTACGGCGTTATCTAAGAATGAGGCGATTGTGAGCCATTGTGCATTGCCCGGCTGGGGCGCCGTGGGAGATAAACCCGGGCCTCGTGGGGCAATTGATCAAAGGAGGCAAGAAATCATGTGCCGCAATTTCAGGATGGCTAAACTTTGGCTACTGCTCGGCAGCATAACGCTCAGTTTGCTGCCAGGGCTGCAGGCGCAAGTGAAGGTTTCCGTGTTCGCCACCGGGTTCAACAATCCACGGGGACTGAAGTTCGGCCCGGACGGATTCTTGTACGTGGCCGAGGGAGGGGCGGGGGGCGCACTTTCAACCGTGGGCATCTGTGAGCAGGCGGCAGGCCCGCCGGCAGGTCCGGGTCCGTATAGCGGCGGCTACACCGCACGGATTTCCCGGGTGGATGTCGACGGGACGGTCACCATCGTGGCTGACAATCTGCCTTCCAGCCAAACTTCTCCGGGCTTCGGCAGCCTGGTGAGCGGGGTCGCCGACGTGGCTTTCATCGGAGGCAAACTCTACGGCCTGCTGGCTGGCGCGGGCTGTTCGCATGGTCTGGAGGGTACCAGCAACGGGGTAATACATGTCCATTCCAATGGCACCTGGACCGAGATCGCCAATCTAAGCGCATTCCAGATGGCCAATCCGGTAAAAAATCCCGAGCCCGATGATTTCGAGCCGGATGGCACCTGGTACAGCATGGTCGCGGTTCGGGGCGCGCTCTACGCCGTCGAGCCCAACCACGGTGAGCTGGACAGGATCACTCCTAATGGCCACATAACGAGAATCGCTGATATCTCCGCCAGCCAGGGACATATCGTTCCCACCGCCATTGCCTACCACGGAAACTTCTACGTGGGCAACCTGCACACCTTTCCCATCCAGGACGGGTCTTCGAAAATCCTGAAAATCACCCCCTCCGGCCAGGTCACCACAGTGGCCACGGGTTTTACCACCGTACTGGGATTGGCTTTCGATTCTCGCGGGCGCATGTATGTGCTGGAAAACACGACTGGCAATCCTTTCCCCACTCCAGGCACCGGCAAGGTGTTGCGAGTGGATCATTCGGGGGCGGTTACCGAGATCGTGAGCGGACTGTTTCTGCCCACGGCGATGACCTTCGGACCTGATGGGAACCTCTACGTGTCCAACGTCGGCTTCGGTCCTCCGCCACTCGGGTTGGGACAAGTTCTGAAAATAACCCTGCCCGCAGAACACTAGCCGCAAACCGGCACTCAGCAGTCAGCATTCAGCCCCTGACTTCCGTACTTATACCCCAACCAGCAGAGTGCTGAGTGCTGGGTTTAGCGTACAATCAGCCATACAGGGGTGAGTCCGCATGTACTTTGAACAGTTCTACCTGGCTTGCCTGGCGCACGCTTCCTACATGCTCGGGTCGGGGGGCGAAGCCGCGGTGGTTGATCCGCAGCGCGATGTGGATATCTACCTGCAGGCGGCACAGGAGCAAGGGCTAAAAATCCGCCATATTTTTGAGACCCACCTGCACGCCGACTTCGTCTCCGGCCACAAGGAACTGGCGGCGCGTACTGGCGCCAACAT
>JBLMXE010000398.1:0-4593 GCA_050257615.1 Chlamydiota bacterium
CGCTTGATCCGAAGCACCTCACGACCAGAGAACGGCCAGCGTATCCGAACAAGCTCTCAGACCAGGCAAAAAGGGATCTGGTAGGCCGCGTTTTTGGTGTTTACTTGCCCGATGTAAAAAACACAAGGAAATACGTGGGCACAAAGAAGGCTCGTGCATAGCTTCTCTGTCACAGCCTCCATAAATGCGCTGGGCCCGCCGGGATCTGGCTTCCGATTACTCGAAAGCACCACCCATTGGGCCCGTGTTATACCGCGGCCGCAACTCCGACCTAAAATAAGTATATCACACCGCTTGATCGAGGAGGGCGAATGAGAGCCACGGTGATTTCCGGCATATTGCTGCTCCTGGCGGCGGGCGCCTGGGCGCAACCGCGGAAGCATACGGCATCTGGAACGCGCTCGGGCAAGGCGGTGCTCGAAGCCTATGTGTCTGCCTGGAATCGTCATGATTTCGCAGCCTTCGACAAGATCCTGGCGCCCGACGCGGTGCACGAAGATATTGCTCTGGGCGTCTATGCCCAGGGAATTTCACAAATCAAAGACTTCATGCAGAAAGTGATTCAAGGCCAGCCGGATCTGGAGTGGCGCGTGAGCAGATTCGTGGAATCAGGTCCGGTAGTGGTGGCGGAGTGGACCTGGGCCAGCACATTTACCGGGGAAAGCCCGACTGGACCGGTCAAAGACCAGCGAGTCTCTGGCCGGGGCGTCTCCGTCGTACTGACCAAAAACGGCCAGATCAAGCATCTAACGGACTACTACGACCTGCCCAGCTTTTTTCGGAAGTCGCCAGCCGATGCGATAAAAGGCAACAAGTAGTCGGCGCTACATTCACCGCAATCCGGGGTCCCCAGCGAGCCCGCTTTTTTTGCAGGGGTGGAAGCGAATCAGTCGCCCGCCGACCTAATCAAGCCAATGTAATAAGCGAATCAGTCGCCCGCCGATGTAATCAAGCCACTGTAAGATAGGCGGCGTGGACCTCATCGCCTGGCTGCTTGATTCGGACCCCGCCATCCGCTGGCAGGTGTTGCGCGATCTTGTGAAGGCCCCAGCTGAAGTGGTGGCGGCGGAGCGGGCGCGGGTGGCCAGCGAGGGCTGGGGCGCCCGGCTGCTGGCGTTGCAGGGCGAGGACGGCCAGTGGGCGGGAGGCGCGTGCTTTCCGGCCGAGGGCTGGGGGCGGGACGAAGAAGGCCAGCCCTGGACCTCCACCCTGCCCACTCTCCAGCTGCTGTGGAATTTCGGAATTGACCCGCGCTCGGAGCGGGTACGCCGGGCGGTGGCGCTGGTCCGGGAGCACTGCCGTTGGGAGCACGCCGGGCAGCCATTTTTCAGCGGCGAGGTCGAGCCGTGCATCAATGGCCGGACCGTCGCATTGGGCGTTTATTTTGGTCAAGATGTAGAGGGCGTGGTAGCCCGCCTGCTGGGTGAGCAGCTCGCGGACGGCGGGTGGAACTGCGAGGCGGAGAACGGTTCCGTCCGCTCCTCGTTCGCGACCACCATCAACGTTCTGGAAGGGCTGTTGGCGCACGAGCGCGCCTCCGGCGGCTCTGCGCAATCCATCGCGGCCCGGCGCCGGGGCGAGGAGTACCTGCTGGAACGAAAGCTGTTCCGGCGCAAGAGCAGCGGCGAAGTTGTGAACCCAGCCTGGCTGCAGTTCTCATTTCCGACACACTGGCACTACGACCTGCTGCGCGCCCTGGAATACTTCCGCTCGGCCGGGGACGTGCCGGATCCGCGGCTGGACGAAGCGATGGATCTGCTTCGCTCCAGGCAGCAGCCCGATGGCACGTGGCTGCTGGAGAACACGCATCCCGGCAAAGTCCACTTTGCGCTGGAGGAGGGCGACGGCCGGCCCAGCCGGTGGAACACGCTGCGGGCGCTGCGTGTGCTGCGCTGGTACGAGCGAGATTGAGATTCGGCGAGCACTGTGTGAGGGGCGGGAACGTTTCTTCGCTTGACATGTGATGCACATGAAAGTATGCTAATAGCATGTCGAAGATGATCCAGTTGCGCAACGTGCCTGATGCGCTGCACCGCAGTTTAAAGGCGCGCGCCGCCATGGCGGGCATGTCCCTTTCCGACTACCTTTTGGCGGAGATCAGAGAAATCGCGGAGAGGCCGACTTTGGCGGAACTGCGAGAACGTCTGCATAAGCGCCAGCGGGTCTTGGCCCAGATTGACACGGCCCTTCTGGTACGGGAAGAGCGCGAGGCGCGATGATTGTGTTGGATGCGTCGGCCGCGGTTGACTGGCTGCTCCAGACGCCAGCAGGAGAGCGCATCGAGCATCGTATCTATTCGCGCAACGAAACTCTACATGCGCCCCACCTCCTGGATCTTGAAGTTACCCAGGTGCTGCGGCGTCTTGCAGGGCAGGGGGTGATCACTGCACACCGTGCCGAGCAAGCGGTTCGCGATCTACTGGATCTCCGCATCAACCGCTATTCTCATTTCCTGCTTCTGCCTAGGATCTGGCAACTGCGTCACAATTTCTCAGTCTATGATGCCGCTTACATTGTGCTTGCCGAAACGATTGGCGGCGTGCTGCTGACACGCGACCGCCGGCTGGCTTCTTCTGTCGGCCACGGAGGAACCGTCGAAGTTTTTTGATCCTGCAGACCGCTCGCCGCCCCCTCATTCGATGAGGAGCCGCCATCGAGTGCCGGGCGGCGTTGTAGCAAACGCTAACATCCCCATGTGACGGCGGTCATAGCTGACCGTAAGGGCGGCGTGTGATAAAACATTCGGTCGCCCATGACGCAAGGAAACGTCGAGCCCGCTCCGTCCAAATTCCCGTCCCACCCGCTTCTGCACCGTGAGGCCGCGTGCTGAGAGCGCTGCTGATCGGTCTCTCCGAAAATCGCCCCATACGGGCCATGGCCGAACGTTCCATAGTGGGGCTGCGCATGTCGCGGCGCTTTGTGGCCGGCACCACGGTGGAAGAAGCCCTGGCCGCTGCCCAGGCCGTTAACCGCCTGGGGATGACGGTCAGCCTGGACAACCTGGGGGAGAACGTTACCAACGCCGAAGAGGCGCGGCAGAGCGCCCAGGTTTACGACCGGCTGCTGCAGGAGATTGAACAACGCAAGCTGCAGGCCAACGTCAGCGTCAAGCTCACCCACATGGGCCTGGACGTGGATGAAAAGCTGGCTCGAGAGTTGGTAAGTGGCCTGGTGGCGCAGGCAGCCGGCAGCAATCCGCACAACTTCGTGCGCGTGGATATGGAAGGCTCGCCTTACACCCAGCGCACCCTCGACCTTGTGCACGAACTGCACGCGCAGCCGGGCAACGCCGGGGTAGTGGGCGCGGTCATTCAGTCTTACATGCGGCGCAGCGAGCAGGATGTGGAGAAGCTGCTGGCGGCGGGCATACGCATCCGGCTGTGCAAGGGCGCGTACAAAGAGGCGCCGGAGATCGCCTTCCAAAAAAAATCAGAGGTGGACGCCAATTATGTGAAGCTGACCAGGATGCTGCTCAAGAGCGGCGTCTATCATGGCATCGCCACCCACGATCCGCAAATGATTGAGGCGGCCATCGCTTTTGCTCGCCAGGAAAAGATTCCCGCGGAAGCGTTCGAGTTTCAGATGCTCTATGGGATCCGCCGCGACCTGCAACAGAAACTGGTGCGCGAGGGCTGGCGGATGCGGGTTTATATTCCCTTTGGCACGGAGTGGTACCCCTACCTGATGCGGCGGCTGGCGGAGAGGCCAGCGAATTTGCTGTTCCTGCTGAAGAATATTTTCAGGTAAGAAGGCAGAGGCATTCAGCATTCAGCCCGTGATAGGGCGGCAGGCGAGGGTAGAGCCGTGGGCAAATCCCTGTTGCCGTGCTAGGATGCGCTCACTACAGGGGGGGAAGAATGGCGAGTACCGGGACTTCGCTGGGTCCCTACCAGCTTCTCAGCTCGATCGGCGCCGGGGGAATGGGCGAGGTTTATCGCGCCCGCGACCCGCGCCTGGGCCGCGAAGTTGCCATCAAGATCCTGCCGCCCCAGTTCTCCGCCGACGCCGACCGTTTGCGCCGCTTCGAGCAGGAGGCGCGCGCCGCGGCCGCACTCAATCATCCCGGCATTCTGGCGATTTACGATCTGGGAACGCAATCCAATGGCTCACCCTACATCGTAAGCGAGCTATTGGAAGGGGAAAGTCTGCGGGAACGGCTGCGCTCGGGTCCGCTGCCCCTGCGCAAAGCGATTGAGTATGGCGCCCAGATCGCCCTCGGGCTGGCCGCTGCCCACGAAAAGGGCATAGTCCATCGCGACCTCAAACCGGAAAACCTGTTCCTTACCAAGGATGGCCGCACCAAGATTCTCGATTTTGGGCTGGCTAAGCTGACCGAGCGCAGCTCTGATGCCGAGACCGTGGTGCATTCGGAAGGCACGTCGCCGGGCATGGTTCTGGGCACCGTCGGCTATATGTCTCCGGAGCAGGTTCGCGGCATCGCCACCGACCACCGTTCCGACATCTTCACCTTGGGCGCGATTCTTTACGAGATGCTCTCCGGGAAGCGAGCCTTCCGCGGCGACACGACGGCCGATACCATGAGCGCCATCCTCAAGGAAGACCCACCGGAATTGACCGAAACCAACCGCCAGG
>JBLMXE010000399.1:0-4854 GCA_050257615.1 Chlamydiota bacterium
GGCCGTCCAGTTTGGCTCCCAAGTCTTTCCGCCGTCGGCAGAGAACGATTGCTCGAAGTGAAACGAGTCCGGCGTGATGTCTGAAAAAACAAATCGAACAAATACGGCTTTGCCGTTAAACAATTCCTGATCGTAGAACTCGCCTCGTCCGTAGTTGAATCCGCCCACCATGGGAGCGCCCAGCACTCCATCCGAGCTACTCGACCAATAAACGTTCCATTGATGGCTCTGGGGATTGAATAACCGCAAGCTCAACCCCTCGATGTGGGTGCTTGCGTTGCCCACTTCCAACTCTCCCAGGTTGGCGTGGCCATTCCAGATTTTTCGCACTGTGGAAGTGCCCTCGTATTCCACCCATTCATGCGAGCCGCTTAAAGGATGCAGCAGACGCCGAAGGTGGGCTTTCCAGGTGCCAAATTCGAAGTCGAAATCGTGCTGGCCGTCCTCGCCAGCGCCAGCTCTCTGAGCTGCGCCTTCCGCGGCTGGAGAAACACCTCGCGCCGGCACGCGCGAGGTGGAGGTTCCCGCTGACACATCTTTCACCCGCACATCGTCAGTGATCCAATTTGCTTCCCAGGTCTTGCCCCCATCAGCGGAGAACGATTGTTCAAAGTGCGCCCGGTCTGGAGGGATATTGGTCCACACGTAGCGCACATAAATGGCCTTGCCCTGGTACAGTTCCTGGTCAAAGAACTCACCTTCTCCATTCCTGAACTCACCAATCATGGGCTGGCCGAGGGCGCCGTCCTTGCTGGTGGCCCAGTACAAGCGCCACTGGCGGGACTGCGGATCATACAGGCGCAAGGTCAGGGCTTCGGTATGGGGCGGGCTATCGGCTTCGAACTCCTCAAGTTGGGCGCGCCCGCCCCAGACTTTGCGCGTAACTGAATCGGCGCCGAAGGCCAACCAGTTGTCGGAACCGGTGAGGGGATGCAGCCGACGGCGTAAGTGCATCTTCCAGCGGCCCAACTCGAAATCGAAATCGTGCCGGCCATCCCTTTCCGCCATGGTTGCGGTCTTTGCCTGGGTGACGTGAGTCTGAGTGACAAGGGCCGCCGGATGTGGGAAAGACACACCGAAAAATAACAAACACGAAGAAACAGCCTGCCACCCTTGCATTTGACCTTCCCTGGACGAGGTTTTTCCGGCGCCTCCCGCCCGCGTCAAAGGCCAGATTGCGACGGGAATACTTCAAGCTTGCCCCCGCCGATGGTATTTTTATATGTCCACTTTTTATGCTATTGACGATACCACTTTCGCGAAAGGGCGGCCCATTGTTCCGGCAGGCTTATCTCGGCCTGAGGGAAGCGATTCTGTCGGGCATTTTCCGCAGCGGCGAGAAGCTGCCCTCTACGCGCGACCTGGCCGAGCAACTGGGAGTCTCCCGAACCGTGGCTCTGCTGGCCTATGATCAGCTGCTGGCCGAGGGCTTCGCCACCGGTCGCGCGGGCTCGGGGACCTACGTCTCCAGCGGCGTGGGTGCTGCCCGGCACGCCCGGCCTGGAGGCGCAGTCAAGCTCCGCCTGTCGCGCTTTGGTTCAGCGGCGGCCGCAGCCTGGTCGCAGGTGGATTTTCCCGCGCGCCGCCGGCCCGCCCTGGTTTATGACTTCGCCTACGGGCGCAGCGACCTCCAAACCTTCCCTTTCGAGACGTGGCGGCGCATCCTGCTGCGCTGCGCTCGCCAAGCGCCGGCTGCCGAACTCGACTACGGCCCGGCGGGCGGAAATGTCACTCTGCGCCAAGCGATCTGCACTCACCTGAGCCGCTCTCGCGCCGTGGCCTGCGATCCCTCGCAGGTCATCGTGGTCAACGGCTCGCAGCAGGCTTTGGATCTGATCGCCCGCGTGCTCATCCAGTCCGGCGATCCGGTCGCCATCGAAGAACCTGGCTACCAGGGCACCCGTGAGGTGCTGCGCGCGGCCGGCGCCCGCCTGCTTCCAGTGACGGTGGACCGCGAAGGTCTGGACCCGGCTAAGCTCCCGTCGCGAGCCCGCCTGGCCTTTGTGACCCCCTCGCACCAGTTTCCTACCGGCGCCATTCTCCCCCTCAGCCGGCGAATGGCGCTTCTGCGATGGGCGAAGCAAAACAATGCCGCGCTGGTGGAAGATGATTACGACGGCGAGTTCCGCTACGAGGGCCAGCCGCTGGAGTCGCTGCAGGGCCTGGACCGCGAAGGACGTGTTATCTATCTCGGAACATTCTCCCGCACCGTCTTCTCCGCTCTCCGCATCGGTTACCTGATTGCGCCCCAGCCCCTGGTGCAGGCATTCACCGCCGCCAAGTGGCTGTGCGACCGGCACACCGCCACTCTGGAGCAGGAAACGCTGGCGGAATTCATTCTGAGCGGCATGTATGAGCGCTACCTGCGCCGCGTGCGCCGCCGGAACACTGCCCGGCGCCAGGCGCTGCTCGAAGCCGTGCGCACTCACCTGGGCGATCGCGTGCAGGTCACCGGCGAGGGCGCCGGCGCTCACATCGTCTTGTGGCCCCTGCGCCGCGCCGCCGAAGAGACGGTCGTCGCCCGGGCCGCAGCCCTCGGCGTCGGCGTCTATGGCATCTCTCCTTACTTCCTTAGGAGGCCCTCGCGCCCGGGAATCCTGCTGGGCTACTCGCGCCTGCGCGAAAGGGAAATTCGGGAGGGTATCCGCCGGCTCAGCCAAATCTTGTGAGGGGTACCGTCGCTCGCCCTGCCGCATGCGGCGGGTTTTAGCCTGCGGTCGTTATTACGCGCGCGATACCGTGGAAGAAAAGGTCCTCGAACTGCAGAACACGAAGCGCGATCTGGCCGCCGCCATCGTCGGCGCCGACAACAGCATGATTCGCGATCTGCGATCCGAGGACCTCGCCCTCCTGCTCTCCTAGCCTTCTCTTTATGCCGCAGCTCTTGCACGCTCCGGAGCGGCCACCACCTTCCGCGCTGGCGTGCGCCACACTTGCACCTCGTGAGGCGCGAGTTTCACTTTTACAGTGGCGATTTTTGCCGTCGAGCCGTTGATCCGCGCCTCGATCACGCTGACCGGAAGACTCCCGGCAACCGCCGGGTAGGCGAGTTCCAACTTTGCCGCCGGGGCGTTCAGGTCAGAGTCCACGAGGATTCTGCCGTTGAACTCCCGCTCTCCCGTATTGGCGGCGATCAGAACCTCGCGATCGCCGAGAATGCGGGAGTAGGCAACAATGCCGCCGTTGCCAAAGGAGTAGCCAAAGTCAGTTTCGTTTTCCGATACTTCTCTAAAATACTGCCGGCCATAACGCAGCGCCGGTTCGCTCTGGCGCAAGCCTGTGAGATCCCGGATCTCCCTGTACATCGAGGTCGCTTCGGAAAATGCGCTGGGCTTGCCCCACAGCGCTTCCCGCACCGACTCGTTAGAATTCAGGTCCGGCGTCCCATCGTCCTTCACGGTTCCCTGCAGCAGTTGTTCCGTGCCGTAGTACACGCAGGGAATTCCCTGTAGTGTGTGCAGTAAGGTCAGTGCCAGCTTGACCTGATCCTCGGGCGTATCGGGATGCTTGATGCGCTCCCTTTGATCATGATTATCCAGGAAGGTCACAAAGTAGCGGCTTGCGTCACCATGAGAACTGAGCAGGTTCTCCTCTTCTTGCTTGCGGAGCTGATAGATGCGCTGCAGTTCGCGCACGTCTATCATCCCTTTCGCGATGCCTGGCAGTTTGTAGAACAAGGGGAAATCCAGCGCCGCATCCACTCCAAAGCCTTCCCCTGAGGAGCCGATGTTACGGCCAATGAATTTGGCAATGGTAGCCTCGTCGTCATAGACCTCGCCGAAGGTGAAGAAGTTGCTCTTGCCGATGCTCATGGCGTATTCCCGCATGGCATTGCCGAAGATTTCGATGATCGTGGGGTGGACATATTTCACCGTGTCCAGCCGGAAACCATCGAAGTCGTAACGCGCCATGAGGTACGTATATGACCGGATCAGAATGTCCAATACCGGGAACACGCCGTATTTGGCTCGAGTGTCTTCCTGACCGGGTACGCTGGCGTCGTACTCCAACACCAGTTGCCGCATCTCGCCGAAGTCCCCCGGCACAAAGCCGCGAGAATCCGGGGTGTCGCTGAGCTTAGAGCCGCGCCGCCGGAAGAAGAGGTGATTCTGCAAGTCTGAGGGCCATACGGCATCATCGGGGTGAAGTTGATCCGGAGTGGGCAGGCCGTTTTCCCAGTCAGAACGCGGAAAGCCGAAGCCGTTCAACCACCGGACCCGCGGCTCGCTCCCGAGTGGCCCGTTCATCACGCCAGGATCGCTGAAGGACACCACCGTGCCGCCATCTCTCACGTAGTCGAAAACACGGCCGCTGTGGTTCAGAACGATGTCGAGAATGACGTAAATTCCCCGCGCATGCGCCTCGTCCACCAGTTCGGTCAGTTCCTTTTCGGCGGTTTCCAGAGTGCCGTCGGAGGCGAAGCGGGCATCGAGGTTCAGGAAGTCCTGGGCCGCGTAGCCGTGATAGTTGTACTGCCAGGAATCAGGCCGGGAATTCTTAAGCGGAGAGGTAATCCAGATGGCATTGGTCCCCAAATCCTGCAGGTACTTCAGGCGCGCTTGCACCCCCTTGAAGGTTCCACCCTGCCGGGTATCACACACGCGGTTCCACTCACTCCTGGGAGCATCGTGAAAATTGTTGAAGCGATCAAGCATCAGGAAATACAGGCAGCAATCGCGCCATTCGGTAGGCGAGGGAAAGGGACGCCGGAAAGTCTGCGGTTTCCCGTCAACCGTAACTGTCCTGGTGGATCCTGAGCGGGCCGCTGCCTGCGCGTCCGCAATCGTATCTAACACTTGTCTGTCTCCAATACTGACTGGCATAGCAACCTCCTGCTTACAAAACATTCGTCTT
>JBLMXE010000400.1:0-3610 GCA_050257615.1 Chlamydiota bacterium
CCATCGAGAGCCAACAACCAACAGCCAGCGACCAGCGACCCTCGCCTAACGACCAGCTCCCGCCTTCACAAACACCACCGCCTGCTTATCTTCGAACTCCTTCTTCCATGCCGGGTCCAGCCGCAGTAAACCTGCCAGCCCGACATCAGGCGGTATCACAACGGTTCGCACTCCATACTTGTCCAGCGCCGTCCGCCAGTCGCCCTCGCCCCGCGACGTCTCCGAAAATGTGTCCATCAATTTGCCATATAGGTCGGTGCGCCCGTCTATAAACACGCGGTATTGCGGATACAGCTTGGCGATGAAGTAGCCGCCCCAGTCGTAATAATTAAAGATAGGTCCGGGCACGTGTTCGCAAATCAGAAACTCTGTGGCGGCCTGGGGATAGCGCTTGGCTTCGCCCGCCGCCTGTCCCTTCACCGCCTGGTAGAAGCGGACGCCGGTCAAACCCGCCACCGCCAGCAGAAAGACGAAGTTAAGCGCCAGTTTCGCTGGTGCCGGCGGTTTCTCTTCGGTCGCGCTGAACCAGTGCCGGCGCGCCGCCAGTTCATCCAGACCCTCCGCCAGAATCGGCGCCGCCA
This sequence comes from Chlamydiota bacterium, assembly GCA_050257615.1. Classification (GTDB taxonomy): domain Bacteria; phylum Acidobacteriota; class Terriglobia; order Terriglobales; family Acidobacteriaceae; genus JAICWP01. Next base: position 582 of record JBLMXE010000400.1, read on the forward strand.
CCAGAACAAAAATCGGAATATGGCGCACCGCGCTCAGTCCGCCGTAGGCCGTGGCCAGCAGGAGCAGAATCTGTGTGGGCGACAGGCGCTTGCGCGACACCGCCACCACCAGCCAGGTCAGCAGCAGCAATCCCAGGAACGGCTTGAAGTCCACGGAGTGGAAATTGGGCGAGGCCCACTCCACGATGTAATCCACAATGGTGCGCGCCTGCAGCGTCTGAAAGGGATAGCGGTAAAGCTCGAACCCGTTAGGGTTCAGCGGAATCACGGCCACACAGGCCGCCAGCACGAGACCCAACCGCCCCAGCCGCGCCCACGCTCGCGGCCAACTTTCCAGCCCCAGCCATGCTTCCAGCAGCCACCCCGCCAGGGTGATCCCTATCAGCGCCGGTCCCAGCAGAAACGCCCCGTGCAGGTTCACCCACAGCAGCAGCAGCGGCGGCATCCACCACAGGAAGCGCATCCGGTCTGGCTCACTTGCTCGAGCTTTGGCCAGCAGCCACAGGAACACGGCCGCGAGCAGCAGGGAGAACATCTGCGGCCGCACACCCCAGGAGGGAATGGTGGTAATCGCGCCCAGCGCCGTTACCAGCCCGGCAATATAAGGCCGCCCGGCACACTGGCGATAGAGCAGCAAAAAGGTGCCGCCGATCACTCCCGCAAACACCACCGTCAGGCCGGTCCAGCCGGCAACACGGAAGATCAGGTAGAAGACTACCTCGGAGAGCCATTCGTGCGCGATCCACGGCTGTCCGTAGCGGGTATAAGAGAAGATGTCCTGGCGCGGAACGTGGTGGATAACAACAATTTCCTGGCCCGCACGCAAGTGCCACCACACGTCGGGATCGTGCACCCCGCGCGCGGCCATGGCAAACAGGCCCAGTCCCAGAATGATGATAAAGACGCGCCGCGTGGAGAGCAGGCTCACGTGTCAGTTTGTGATATTGCGGTCGCGCGGGCCCGGCTCGGAGACTTCCAGTTCGTCAATCAGCCGGTGCAGGGAAGAGCGGGCAATCTTCAGCGAGCGCGCAGCCTGCAGCTTGTTGTTGTCGAAGGCGAGCAGCACCCGCTTGATCAGCCGCCGCTTGAAGGCGCGCACTTCTTCGTCGAAGGAGCTGTCTTCCAGTTCCATGTCCCAGGCGGCGAATTGTGAGGGCAGGTGCTCAATGCGAACTTCCGGGCCGTCGCACACCACCACCGCGCGTTCGATAGCGTTCTGCAGTTCGCGAATGTTCCCCGGCCACTCGTATTCCTGGAAGGCTGCCATAGCGGCGGCGGAAATGCGCCGTGCCGGCCGGCGATGCCGCTCGGCGTGAGTGTGGAGAAAAGAATAGGCCAGCACCACAATGTCGTCGCGGCGCTCCCGCAGCGCCGGCAGCTTGATCTCGATGGTGTTCAGCCGGTAATAAAGATCAGCGCGGAAGCTGCCCGCTTTTACCAGGTCCATCAGATCGCGGTTGGTGGCGCAGATGATGCGCGCCTCCATGCTGCGCACCTGGTTGCTCCCCAGGCGTTCGAAGCTGCGCTCCTGCAGCACGCGCAGCAGCTTGACTTGCATGTTGGGGGAAAGCTCGCCGATTTCATCCAGAAAAATTGTGCCCCGCTCCGCCGCCTCAAAGCGTCCTCGCCGCGCCGCCGTCGCCCCGGTAAAGGCTCCCCGCTCATGCCCAAACAGTTCGGCTTCGATCAGCGTTTCCGGCAGCGAGGAGCAGGCCACCGCCACGAAGGGCTCGCGCGCCCGCGGGCTGCTGCGGTGAATCGCCCGCGCCAGCAGTTCTTTGCCGGTGCCGGTCTCGCCGCTGATCAGCACGGTGGCATCGCTGGCCGCCACCTTGGAAGCAAAGCTGTAGATGGCCAGCATTTTTTCATCCGTGCCCACCACGCTTACAAAATCGGTGAGCCGCGCCGCCGACACCCGCAACTGCTCCACTTCCCGATGTAGTTCGTAATACTGACTGGCGCGGCGCAGCACCAGGCGCAACTCGTCCAGCGAGCCGCTTTCCACGAAGTAGTCGTAAGCCCCCGCTCCCCAGGCCATGCGTACCACTTGCCGGTCCGTGGTAGAGAGAAACGCCACCACTGGAATGCCCGCCGGATTGCGCACCAGTTTCTCCAGGCGTTCGAAGCGCGCGCTGAACCCGGGGTCCTCTCGGCTGGGCAGGCTGGTAATTAAGACGTCACACGCCAGCAGTTTTTCTCTCTCTTCCAGCGCGGCTGGATCTAGCGTGAACTCTTCGCCCAGTTTTTCGTCCAGGATGGCGAAAAACTCTGCCCGCTCATCTACATACTGACACTTCATCTTCCGCATCTCTCCCCGTAGGAGCTCCCAAGCTGTGCTCTGGAAAATCTGTTGCGGGCCCAGCGTAACCTTATTGCCCCAAGGCTGGTTTGTGTGCCTGGAAAAATTGCAGTTTATTTGTCGCACATTGCTGATAAGAAAGGCAACTGGAAGAAATACCCTAATTGCGATGGCCCGTTCGGGAGTGGTCTCATCCTGAGAATTTGCTGTGCCATTGCCCCTGTCGCCTCACACGTCTAGGGTAATTACCTGCCTGCCTTCTTCCCGATCGATTAGGCAGCCGGCTGACACCGTATAATTTTGCACAAGGCGCACAACACCGCTTCCGCATGAAGCTGGGAAACACACCTCGCTGTTGTGATCAAAACCTGGTTAACTCCTACGCCCACAATTATTACAGCGTGCTCAACCGAGCCTTGGCCCCCTCCGGTGAGACCGCCGAGTACTTTGCCAAAATGCGCGTGCAGTGGCTGCAAGAGCGCCTGCAGCGCCTGGGCTTTGCCCTCCCCTCCAGCGTGCTCGATTACGGCTGCGGTCTGGGCGGATCGGTGCCGTTTTTGAAGGAAATCCTGCGTCCGGAGCGCATTTTGGGGGTGGATATTGCCCCCGAATTGCTACTTCAGGCTCGCCAGAAGCACGCGGGAGAAACCATAAAATTCGAAAATTGCCACCATTTTTTCGCCCATTCTGACTTCCAGTTGGCCTTCTGCAACGGGGTTTTCCACCACAT
>JBLMXE010000401.1:0-15360 GCA_050257615.1 Chlamydiota bacterium
TCTCATCCTTCATGCGCACTATTCTGCAAAAGCGCGAGCTGCGGTACGTGTTCACCGCCAACCTCATCTCCATGCTGGGGAGCGGGATGAACTCCGCCGCCGTCACCTGGTTCATCCTGCAGGCCACGCACTCGGAGATGGCTCTGAGCACGCTGGTGGTGCTGCAGACCCTGCCCGCCATGCTCATGCTGCCCTTCACCGGGGTATTGATTGACCGCGAGGACCGCCGCCACCTGGTGATGGTGCTGGACGCCATCCGCGCCCTGATGGTGGCGGGCGTGGCCACGCTGGCCTTCATGCACCGCGTGCACGTCTGGGAACTCTACGTGATGAACATGCTGGTGTCGGCGGGCTTCTGGATGTTCTGGCCGGCCATCACCGCACTCATCCAGGAGCTGACACCGGACTCGCAATTCGTGCACGCCAATACGTTTCTGCTGGCGGGCGTGCAGGGCGGCTGGCTTATCGCCGGTGGCCTGGTGGGATTCGTCTACAACCACATCGGGCTGGGCGGGGTGCTGCTGATTGATTTCTCCACCTACGTGGTTTCCTTCAGCTGCTACTTCGCGCTGCGCAAAGGCAGGCACACGGCAGCGGGGCAGCTGCAGCCGGCGGTCGCGTCGGGCGAGAGCTCCTGGAGCCGCTACTGGCGGGAGCTGCGGGAAGGTGTGGACTACCTGCGTGGCAACCGCTACGTGGTGCTGCTGGGCGCAAGCTGGGCGATGTTCATTGGCGCCATGTCCACCCAGAGCGTCGTCACCGCCCCGCTCAGCGACCGCCTGCTGCACGCCGGCGCTGTCGGCTATGGCTGGCTGAACGCGGGCTGGGGAGTGGGCGCATTTCTGAGCGCGCTTTATGCCCCGCTGTTCATCCGCAAATTGGAAGGACGGCGCACGGTGGCGGTTTCCATGGGCTTGCTGGCGGCCAGCATCGTCATTGCTCCTTACTCGCACCTGCTGGCCCTGGCGGTGGCGCTCTACGCCTTGATGGGCTCGGCCCGCGGCGTGGGTGGCATTGCCATTTCCAGTAGCATGATGGAGCACGTGCCCCCGCGCTTCATGGGAAGGGTGCAGAATGCCTTCTACTTTGCCGGTACCGCACTGCAAATCGGCCTCAGCATCATTGTGGGTGCGGCGGCGCACCACGTTGGCCTGGCACTGGGGTTTGCCCTGATCGCCATGGTGTACTTCGTGGCCTTCCTTACCTCCGCCTGGCCGCTGGAAACCGCGCCGGCGCTGGCAACCGGCGAAGCGGCGGGAGATTAGAACCAGGAGTCGGGAGTCGGTGGCCAGGAGTCGGCAAAATCGCGACGACCGGCTCCCGACTACTGACTCCCGACTCCCTCTTCACCTCTGCTCTGATATTCTGTCCGCCTTACAACCCACGACCAGGAAGGGATTGCCTGCATGACCAGCCTTGCCGGAAAAAACGCGGTGGTGTTTGGAGTAGCCAACAAGCGCAGCATTGCGTGGTCCATCGCCCAGGGACTGCACGCCGCAGGGGCGAGGCTGGCTATCACCTACCAGAACGAACGCCTGGAACAGGAAGCCAAGGACCTGATCCTCTCCCTTCCCGGGGCGGAGGCCTTTCGTTGCGACGTCAGCCAGGACCAGGAGGTGGAGCGCCTGTTCGCCGAACTGCGCCAGCGCTATGGCAAGTTGCACGCGCTGGTACACAGCATTGCCTATGCGCCCGCCGACGAATTGAAGGGCGAGTTCCTCAACACCACGCGCGAGGGCTTCCGTATCGCCCACGATGTGAGCGTGTACTCTCTGATTGCGCTGGCCCGCGCCGCCGCGCCCCTCATGGAAGACGGCGGCAGCATCATCACCATGACCTACTACGGCGCCGAGAAGGTGGTGCCACACTACAACGTGATGGGCGTGGCCAAGGCAGCGCTGGAAGCCACCGTGCGCTACCTGGCCGCCGACTTGGGCAAGCGACGCATCCGCGTGAATGCCATTTCTGCCGGCCCAATCAAAACGCTGGCCGCGCGCGGCATCTCCGGTCTGGGTGACATGTTGAAAGCCCACGCCGAGCGCGCTCCCCTGCAGCGCAATGTGGACGTCAATGAAGTGGGCGCTACCGGCGTATTCCTCGGTTCCGACGCCAGCTCCGGCATCACCGGTGAAACCCTCTACGTGGATTGTGGCTACAACATCATGGGGTTTTAGAACCGTGGTCAGTTGTCAGTGGTCAGTTGTCAGCAAAACCAACTGTGTAGGCGCGGAACTTCGCTCAGCTCAGAATGGTGGACGTCCGTTCCCAGCCGCGGCAAGTTGTCAGCTGATAGATTTTGTCGTTGCAACCGCATTTGCAGCGCCGGAGGCGCGTCATAGTAAAGGGTAATAGCAGGCAAAGAGAAGTCAGCCCCGTACGGGGCGGCGCCAGCTCCCCTCTGATCACAAACCCCACCACAACCTTATCGAGCTTTCGCTGAATCCCGACTCCTGACTACCGACTCCTGGTTCAACAGAAAAGGCCTCCGTGTTGGAGGCCTTGCTGATAGCTGATAGCTGACGGCTGAGAGCTTACTGCGTCGCCCCCGTGGTTTGCACGCTGGAGGTGGACTCAGGCACGCCCGGGTTCTTCACCAGGAAGAAGCTGTGATCGTAAAGATTGCGGTACATCATGCCGGCAATCTCTGCCGCTTTGGGGCCATAGGTAGGCCGCCCCCCCTGCAGGAACACGACCACGACGATGCGCCCCACGGCGGTGTTGGCGTAAGAAGCAAACCAGCCGAAGCGGGTGCCATCCTTGGAGCAGGTGCCAGTTTTGCCCAGAATCTGCTCTTCGTTAAAGTTCAGCAGCACTCGGCGTGCGGTGCCATACTCCACCGCCCCCGCCATGCCATCGGAAATGTCAGGAATCAGAGGCGCGATGTTGAGCTGGCGCTTGATGCGCGGCTGAAAATTGGCCACCTGGTCCGGCGTGGTGGGATGCTGCAGGTAATAAAGCGTTCCCCCGTTGGCAATGGCGGAAACCATCGCGCCCAGCTGCAGCGGCGTCATGGAAACGCCTTCCCCGAAGGAGCACATCCGGCCAACGCCGCCCATCTTGAGGGGAATCACCTGGTCGGGATACTCGCCCAGCTGTTCACCGGGGATGTTGTAGCCCGCCAGCTCGCCCAACCCAAACTGATGCGCGTAATAAGCGACCTTCTCAAAGCCCAGCTTGCGACCCACGGCTTCAAAGTAAGCGTTGTTGGAGTGCGCCAGGGCCTGCGTCAGGTTGAGGCGGAAGCGACGGCCCAGGCGAACGCGGGTGTCCTTGTCAATCACGCCTTCGCTGAGCGCGGCCAAAGCTACCGACAGCTTGATGGTGGAGCAGGGCATGGCGCCGCTGGAAAGCGCCAGCTTCTGGTTGACCATGGCCAGAATGCGTCCGCTGGTAGGCTCAATCGCCACCACGGTGCCATTCATGTTGCCCAGAGCGTCCATCGCGGCGGCGCGCACAATCGGATCCTCACCAGCAGTGATGTCGCCGTCAGTTACGTCACTGCTGAAAGAACTCGTGTAAAAGCGCTCGTAATAGCGGTGCCGCCGGGCATAGCGGTAACGGCGGCTGCGGCGGACGCGGCGCGCATGAAGCGCACGGCTGCGGTGCAGACGGCTGATCCGCCGGCGGGCGCGGGCGCTCTCTGTAACTCTATGCTTGGATTTGGCGCGCGTGCTGCGGCGCGTGCTGATGGTGGCCGCCAGGGCGGACATCTCGAGAGCGATGAGTGCCACAAGCAGGAGGGCGATTTGGGCGACTACAGAACGTTTTTTCATCACTCCCTGACCATTCCCGGGACCGTTGCCAACCCTGACAAGTGCACGGGACCAGCCACTCTGAACAGCAGGTGGCTTCTTCTATTAACGTTTAGATAGTAAGAGAGTTGCTGTTGCGCGCGCAATGGAAAAAAGACTCCATCGGTGACCTTCGGGGTCGCAAATTAAGTGGCACAGTACCAGCTACTTAGACCGCCGTTACTAGAGTGCAGATGCCTTCAGTAATGGTCAGCTCATTTACTTTCTCGATACTGGACCTCAGTGCAATAGAGCGACTCCTGGCCCGAGGTCTTTGGACCCTTACAAGGCACTGATCAGGTGCAAAGTTCTGCATTTGTGACCGCGGCGGTCAGAAGTGATGACAGAAAGCGGCGAAAAGCTGACTGGGACGTGCTCCGGACGCGTGCCTCAACACGTCCGGAGCGCCGAATCGCAGCTCCCTACTGCACTTCCGTCCGCTTGCGAATAAACGTGGGCACGTCCAGGTCATCGTGCTCGAAGCTGGGCATCACCGGCGCGGGCGCCGGCATGGCCACCCGCGGCGGCTCCTCTTCCACCTGGTTCACCACCGGCGGGGGCGCGTCCGGAATGGAAAACCCCGAGGTCACGCGCTGCCGCGAAATGGCCTGCGCCGAGGAGGAAATGCCGCGCTCCCGCCGCTGCGGCGCGTCGCTCTTGAAGCCGGTGGCGATCACGGTGATCTTCACCGTATCCTTGGCCTTCTCGTCCAGCACCGCGCCGAAGATGATGTTGGCGTCTTCGTGGGCGGCGCTCTGGATGATGCTGGAGGCCTCGTTCACCTCGCTCAGCTTCAGCGAACTGGAGCCGGTGATGTTGATGAGGATGCCGCGCGCCCCGTCAATGGCGCCCGCTTCCAAGAGCGGCGAGGCGATGGCACGCTGGGCTGCTTCCGTGGCGCGGCGTTCGCCTGTAGCCGTGGCCGTGCCCATCACCGCGTAGCCCATCCCCGCCATGATGGCCTTCACGTCGGCGAAGTCGCGGTTGATGATGCCGGGGATAGTGATGATGTCGGAGATGCCCTGCACCGCCTGGCGCAGAATGTCGTCCGCCACTTTGAACGACTCGAAGAAGCCGGCATTCTCCGCTACCGCCAGCAGCTTTTCGTTGGGGATGACGATGGTGGTATCCACCGAATCAATCAGCTCGGAGAGGCCGTTGGACGCCTGCATCATGCGCCGCTTGCCCTCAAAACCGAAGGGCTTGGTGACCACGCCCACGGTGAGCGCGCCCATTTCGCTGGCCAGCGAGGCGATGATGGGAGCCGCCCCGGTGCCGGTACCGCCGCCCATGCCGGCGGTGACGAACACCATGTCCGCGCCCTCCAGAGCCTCAATGATCTTGTCCGAATCCTCCAGCGCCGCCTTGCGCCCCACTTCGGGGTTGGCGCCCGCGCCCAGTCCGTTGGTGAGCTTTACCCCGAGCTGAATCTTGACCGGGGCGCGCGAAAGCCGCAGCGCCTGCAGGTCGGTATTGGCCACGATGAACTCCACGCCCTCCACCCCGGCGTCAATCATGCGGTTGACGGCGTTGGTGCCGCCGCCGCCTACGCCGATCACCTTGATGTTGGCGTCGTTCTTGGCCTCTTCGTGAAAACTGATGCGGATGCCGCTTTTGGGCGTCTCCGCCGGGTTGAGTGTGTTTTCCTTTTTTGGCGTCATGACGTGCGCTCTCCGCTCCTCATACGGAAATTTTGTTCAGAACCTGCTTGCAACTTCTGATCCCTTGCCCCGCTACAGCCGTATTCCCAGGGGCTGCTGGCCCTTGCCGAACAGTGCCTTCAGCTTGCCCGCCCAGCGCTCATCCTGATTGCCGCGGGCCAGGCGAGCGCGGTGGCCATAAAAAATCATGCCGATCACGGTGGTGAACTCCGGTTCCGCCAGCAACGCCGGCATCTTGGCCAGGGGTGAAGGCCAGCCCAGGCGAACCTGCTTGCGCAGCACCGATTCGGCAATCTCCAATATGCCGCTTAGCCGCGCCCCGCCCCCGGTGAGCACCACACCGGCGCCGCAGTTCTCCAGCAGCCCGCCATGGCGCAGACCGTCGCGCAGCATCTCGAACAACTCGCGGGCGCGCGGCTCCAGAATTTCTCCCAGCACGCGCTGCGCGATCATGCGCGAAGGCCGGTCGCCCACCGAAGGCACTTCCACTTCGTGGCCCTCGGGGATACGGGTGACTACGGCACAACCGTAGCTGCGCTTCAGCTTTTCCGCCTCGGCCAGTGGCGTGCGCAGGCCCACGGAAATGTCACTGGTGAAATGGTCGCCGCCCACGGGCAGCACGGCGGTATAGGCGACGGCACCCTCCTGGAAACCGATTACGTCAGTGGAGCCGGCGCCAATGTCCACCAGGCAGACGCCCAGTTCGCGTTCCTCTGGGCGCAAAACGGCATCGGCGCAGGCCAGGGGCTCAAAGACCGTGTCGTGCACGTGCACCCCGGCGCGGTTGAGCACCGTCACCACGTTCTGCGTGGCGCTGTTGGCGGCCGTGACCACGTGCACCTTCACTTCCAGCTTGCTGCCCATCATGCCCAGGGGATCGCGAATCCCGGGCTGGTGGTCGAGAATGAACTCCTGCGGCAGCAGGTGGAGGAACTCGCGGTCGGCGGGCAGCGAAATGGCCTTCGCTTTTTCCACGGCGGCGCGGATTTCGTCGCGGGTAATTTCCCGCGGGCGCTGGCCCAGGCTGATTCCGCCCACGCTGTTGACTCCGCGCACGTGCGAGCCGCCGATGCCGACAATGGCGCGCTCAATGGGGGCAGAGATACCGTCTTCGGCCTGCTCTACCGCTTTCTGGACGGAAGCCACGGCCCGCTCCAAGTCCATGATCACGCCCTTACGCGAACCCAGGGAATCGACCACGCCGTGGCTGCGATAGCGCAGCCCAGCTTCGGTGATCTCCGCCACCAGGGTGCAGGTTTTGGCGCTGCCGACGTCAATCGCGGTCAGAAGGTGCGGGTTGCTGTTTGCCATGATCCTGTTGTCGTTCCACTTCCGTCGCCGAAGTAGCTATCCAGCTGACTAGCTAACTAGCTGGCCATACAGCCAGGCAGCTAGTCAGCTCTCCTCGCATACCGTGACCGGCGGTGTCTCGCCGCATTTTTCTTTTTCACCGTCCGCGCTGCCCGTGCCGGCTTTCTGGCGGTGTGCGACGGCGGGCGGCTGGCGCGCTTCAAATCGGCGGTGGTCAGGGCGGCCGGCTTTACTCCGGCGGCAATAGCGGCTCGCACCGCCGGCCCGCTCAGTGGCTTCTGCGCAATCACGCTCGTATCCGGATTCACGATGATCTGCCGGTCGTAGCGCAGATCCACCGAATCCAGTTTCTGGAACTGCTGCCTCCATTCGGCCACATGGGTTACGTATATCTTGTAGCGTTGCAGAAAATTCGCCGATCCCAGGTGCACCAGCACCGCACCCGATGGGTCATTGACCATGACCTTCACATCGTCGGGATCGGACAGATCCACTTCGCTGAGGTCCTGGGAATATCGTGCGCCGCTGGAATCCAGGTCCTGAATGACTTGGGTATAGATATCCATGCGGGCGGCGCGAGTGGAGAGCGGCTCTGCCTCGCCCATGCCCACGATTACTGGAAATGAGTACTGCTGGCGGCCGCCAACGGGCAGGTCCATAACCACGCCATCGGCATCAATCAGAGAAATATGCGAACCGATGCGGGCGAAGGCTACCGGTGTGCGCTCCCGAATCTGCACCCGCAGGCGATTGGGCAGGAAGCGCATGACTGCCGCCGACTTCACCCAGGGAATGTGCTCCAGTTGCTTCTGGCGCTGGGCAAGGGGGATGAAGAAGATATTGCGCCCGATGTCGCCGCCCATCACATCCATGATCTGGGCGTAGCTGACGTTGTGGTTGCCGGAAATCTCAATGTTGTCGCTGGAATCAACCGTGAAACGCCAGGAATGGGCGCCGTACTGCATAGCTACGCCAGCCACAATGGCGATGAGAATGAGGATGGCGGCTACCACCGCGGCTCGTTTCAGATGGTGGGCAGTTTTGCGGGGTAGAGACCCTCGACGGACGGAGACACGCTTTTGCGCGCGCAAAAACGGCGATTCTTGCTCGGATTCCAGGTCAACCAGGCGGGCATCGTCCAGCGTGGCGGGAACATACTCCGCACTGGGCGTGAGCTCCAGGTCGTCCTGGGCAGGTGGAACGCTCCTACGCGCCATCAGCCGTATTCAGTTGTCGTCGAGAATCGCCGCAGTAACTATAGCTTCTTTCGTTCAAATGTGAGACAGGTATTTTTCCACAGGCAAATTTCTAGCCACAGATAAACGCGGATTTTCGCGGATCAACCATGGGGAATCTGATGTGGCAACAGTGCCTGACAATTTTGCTGCAAATCCGCGCTCATCCGTGTAAATCCGTGGCCAAAATCACGCGTTGGCGAAAGGGTGCTCCAGCGACGGGCTCTGCGGCGTGAACAACTCGGCGCCACTTTCAGTGATGTGCATGTCGTCTTCCAGGCGCACACCGAACTCGCCGTGAATGTAGATTCCGGGCTCATCGCTGAAGGTCATATCCGGCCGCAACGTCAGCGTGTCGCCGTGCACCAGGTAGGGCCACTCGTGACCATCCATGCCCATGCCGTGGCCCACCCGGTGGGTGAAGTACTTATAGCCCGGCCCGTAGCCGGCATCGGTAATGACCTTACGCGCCGCCGCATCCACCTCCTGCGCAGGCAGGCCAGGGCGGGCGGTGTGCACGGCTGTAGTCTGGGCGCGGTGCACAATGTCGAAGACCCGTCGCATCTTGTCACTGGGCTTGCCGAGAACAAAGGTGCGGCTGATGTCCGACACATACTCCTCCACCTTGCAGCCCCCATCCATCAGCAGAATGGCGCCTTCGCGAATCACCTGCGGGGCAATGGAACCGTGTGGCAGGGCCGAATATTCGCCCACCTGGATTTCGGCGTCGCCTTCGAACCCCAGCTGCCGATGCGCGGCCGCCACCAGATCGGCGAAATCGTGCTGCGTCATGCCCTCCTGCAACGCGTTGTAGGCGGCCTTGTAGGCGGTGAGCGTGACCTTGGCGGCCAGGCGCATGAGCTCGATCTCGTGCGCGCTCTTCATCATGCGGCAGCCAGCCGTGACCGGTGTCGCGCTGGTAATGCGCGCTTGCACGGCGGCCAGGCCCACGCCATGGCTGAAGACAAAAGGCGTATCTTCGCCAATTCCCAGAGTGCCGGCCGCCATGCCGCGATCCTTCATACCCTGGGCTACGAGCCGATAAGGGCTCTCATCTTCGTTCCAATAGCGGACTTCGGCATCGGCCAGGGGACTCTTGGCGATCTGCTCGTGGGAGCGGTCGGTCTCAAAATAAGGACAAACGAAGAACGGCGCAGCTTTGACGGGCAGCACGAATGTGAAAAGACGTTCCCCACCCCACCAGCGGATACCGGTGAAGTAGGTCAGCGAGGTGCCGGCGGTGAGCATGATGGCGTCAATCTTGTTGGCGGCCATGAGCTCGCGCGCACAGGCCAGGCGTCCCTGGCGCTCTTCATTCGTGATGGGACGAGCCCGGTCCTTCATGGATTTCAGGGCGGCGATGGACGGCGGCAGCGGTCGGCAATCGCTGTCCACGGTTTGTGGCGCGGCGTGCGCGGGCAGAGCAGCGGCGCCGGCAGCCAGCGCACTGCCGTAGAGAAACTTGCGGCGAGAGACCATGAAGCCTCCAGGCTTGTAATCAGGATTTGGACTGAGAATTAACCGGCGGTGATTTTAGCAGTGTGCGGGCGGGCTTGCAGTTGCTGCAGGATTAGCGGGCCGAGCTGCGAAATATTGCCTGCGCCCAGGGTCAGGATCAGGTCACCCTCTTCGGCCACGGCGGCAGCGGCGCTGGCTGCCTCGTCGAAGGACCCCAGGTACACAGCCGTCTTGCCGCCCAGTTTGATGATCTGCTGCACCAGCGCCTCGCCAGTCACGCCCGGAATGGGCTGCTCGCTGGCGGGGTAGATATCGAGCACAAACACGGAGTCGGCGTCGGCAAAGGCGGTGGCGAACTGGTCCATCAGGGCCTGCGTGCGGGTATAGCGATGCGGCTGAAAGACGACGTGAACGCGGCGGTAGCCACACTCACGGGCGGCAGCCAGCGTGGCCCGAATCTCCGTGGGATGATGGCCGTAATCGTCCACCACGCTCACCCCTGCCGCCCTGCCCCGCAACTGAAAGCGCCGGTCCACGCCGCGGAAGCTGTCCAGCGCCTGGCGAATCTGCTCCAGGGGAACGTCCAGCCCCACACCGACGGCGATGGCGGCGGTGGCATTGAGCACGTTATGGGCGCCGGGCACACGCAGGCGAAACTCCCCCAGGTCATCGCCGCGGTAGCGCACCTGGAAGCGGGTGCCGGTGCAGCCATCGCCAAATTCCGCCTGCGATGACATGATGCGGAAGTCGGAGTCGGGCCGCCGGCCATAGGTCAGCGCCCGCCGCCGCAGTTGCGGCAACAGCGAGCGCAGCGGCGCATCGTCGTTGCACATCACCACCATGCCGTAAAAGGGCACGCGGTCCATGAATTCCAGGAAGGTGCGCTTCACGTCGCGCAGGTCGCGGTAGCAGTCCATGTGCTCGCGGTCAATGTTGGTGACCACGGTCAGGATGGGGGAGAGGGTCAGGAACGAGCGGTCGCTCTCGTCGGCCTCCGCCACCAGGTAGTGCGAGTTCCCCAGGCGCGCATTGGAGCCCATGGCGTCCACCCGCCCTCCTACCACCACCGTGGGATCGAGCCCACCCGCCGCCAGCACGGCCGCCACCATGGAGGTAGTGGTGGTCTTGCCGTGCATGCCGGCGATGGCAATGCCGTACTTCAGGCGCATCAGCTCGGCCAGCATCTCCGCACGGCGAATTACCGGTATGACCAGGCGCTGCGCCTCACGCACCTCAGGATTGTCTGGAGAAATGGCGGAACTGGTGACCACCACCTCCGCCCCCGCCACATTGGCGATGGAGTGGCCTTCAAAGATGGTGGCACCCAGGCCGGCCAGCCGTTGCGTGACCGGCGAAAGCTTCAGGTCGGAGCCGGATACCTTGAAGCCCAGGGTCAGCAGCACCTCGGCAATGCCGCTCATGCCGATGCCGCCGATGCCCACAAAATGCACGCGTTGTATCTTGGCAAACATTCAGTTCAAATTCGCCACGGATTCACACGGATAAACACGGATAACCTCAATCGGTAGTAAAACCTAATGAGAATCGGTGTGCATCCGTGCAAATCCGTGGCCAACCCCTGCCAGGCGCGCCGCCAAATCTGCGATCTCCTGCGCGGCCCGTGGATGAGCCAGGCTGCGCGCCGCCTGCGCCATGTGCGCCAAACGTGCCCGGTCGTTGAACAGCGTCTGCACAGTCCGCACCAGGCGCTCGCTGCTGAGTTCGGCTTCCACAATCAGTTTGGCAGCCCCGGCACTTGCCAGCGCTTCCGCGTTGCGCAGCTGGTGGTCGTCCGCCGCCTTGGGGAAAGGCACAAATACCGCCGGCCTTCCCGCCGCCGTCACCTCCGCCACGGTGCTCGCCCCCGAGCGGCAAACCAGCAGGTCGGCGCGGGCAAAAACGCGCGGCATGTCGTCAATAAACGGATAGACTTCGGCGGAAATCCCCGACCGCAGGTAAGCCCCTTGCGCCTGATTATAATCGCGTTCCCCGGTCTGGTGGATGATGTGAATGCCCGGTATTTGCCGCAGGGCGGGCAGCGATTCCACCAGCACCCGGTTCAAGGCGCTCGCCCCCTGGCTGCCGCCGAACACCAGCAGAGTGGGTGGATGCGGAGACGGCGAGAAGGGTGGCACGAGGAAAAATTCGCGGCGCACCGGCACGCCCGTCACCAGCGCACGCCGGAAGTAGCGAGCGGTCTGCTCGAAGTGCACGGCGGCCATGGTCACCATGGGCGCGACTACGCGATTGGCGAAGCCGGGCACTACATTTGGCTCAAAAACCAGGGTAGGCAGGCTGCGCAGAGCCGCCGCCAGCATGGCCGGCCCCGAGGCATAGCCGCCCACGCCCAATACCACGTCGGGCCGAAACTGCCCCAGAATCTGCGACGAAGCCAGAATAGCCTGGGGCAAAGCAGTCAGGGTGCGCAGCCGGGTGGCCAGGCTGACGCTCTTGAGCGCGCCCACTTCAATCAGGCGCAGCTCAAAGCCCGCCGCCGGCACCAGGCGATTCTCCAGACCCCGGGCTGTACCCACAAACAGGACTTCAGCGGCAAACCGCTCCCGCAGTTCCCGCGCTATGGCCAGCGCCGGAATCACGTGCCCGCCCGTCCCTCCGCCTGCTATGACCGCCCGCATGGAAGTAGCAGGATACGCCATGCCGCTGCGGGCGGGCGGAGCTTCAGAACGGGATTTCGGTACTTCGACGGCTGAGGGCATGACGAAAATTGTGTAATTGAGTAATTGTGTAATTGAGTAATTGAGTAATTGAAAACCGCATGCGTCGCGGGCACGAATTTACCCGATTACACAATTAACCAATTACTCAATCCGCTCAGTCCACCTGCTGGGTAATATTGAGCAAAACGCCCACGCAAGCCAAGGTGACGAACAGCGATGTACCGCCGTAGGAGATGAAGGGCAGGGGGATACCCTTGGTAGGCAGAACGCCCAGCACCACGCTGATGTTGAACATGGCCTGCAGCACCACCATGCTGGTGATGCCCACGGCCAGCAGCTTGCCGAAGGTGTCCTGAATGAGCACGGCGGCGCGAATGCCGCGGTATAGGAAGAGCAGGAACAGGCCCACGATTGCTACCGAACCCACCAGCCCCACTTCCTCCGCCGTGGCGGCAAAAATGAAGTCGGTGTGCGGCTCCGGCAGGTAGAACAGCTTTTCTTTGCCTTCCATCAGGCCCACCCCCATCAGCCCGCCGGTTCCAACCGCAATCATGGACTGAATGATATGGAAGCCGTGGCCCTGGGGGTCAGCCCAGGGATTCAGGAAGGCCAGAATGCGGTCATAGCGCCATTTAACGCGAAAGATGAGGGCATAGAGGAAGGGCACCGATGCCGCCAGTCCATAGCCGAAATAGCGCAGGCGCATGCCGGCCACGAAGAGCACCGTGGCGGTGATGCCGGCGCAGGCGATGGCCGTGCCCAGGTCCGGCTCCTTCACGATCAGCCCCAGAAAAACCACAGTTGGCACAATGGCGGGCAGCAGTGTGTTGCGCCAGTCGTCCATCAGCCGGGTGCGCTCTTCCAGAAAGTAGGCCAGAAAAAGGATGAGCGCGGGCTTGGCGATCTCCGAGGGCTGCAGGGAGAACCAGCCGGCGTGAATCCAGCGGTGGGTGTTGTGTGAGCGGTCGAGGAAGAAGACCGAAATCAGCAGCAGCGTGGTGGCGCCCAGCACAGAGAAGACCACCGCCGGCTGCCGGTAGCGACGGTAATCAATTTTCATGGTGGCGAACATGGCCGCGAGGCCCGCCGCCGCCCACGCCACCTGCCGGACCAGAAAGGTGTAGGGCGAGCCATAGCGGTCCTTGGCCATCACCGCCGAGGCGCTGAACACCATCACCAGCCCGATGAACACCAGCAGCACGGTGACCGTGAACAGGGTTCTATCTACGCTGACACGTCTGGCCATAGCCCGTCTACGAATTTCTCACCACAGAGACACCGAGGCACAGAGGATTCTAAAAAAAGCTGTGGAGTGGGGCCTTGGGAGTAAACCTTAGGGGAAGCTTTCGAGTTTCAAGGTTTCAAGGTTTCAGAGTTTCAACGTTCCAAGGTCTCCGAGGTTTCAGAGCTTCGAGGATTTCCATTTTATATACATACGTCTAATTGACCGCGCCTCTACACAGAGAACGACTAACCCCAGGGTGACCCCGAGCCATTCCCTCTCCGCAATGGCCCAGCCGCAAAGGATGACTATGATCACCGCTCCTATGGCCTGCCAGAATATGGCAGCGTCAGGCTTTCCGTTTGAGAGCGACTGCTTACCGGCAAAGAACCACAGCAATGAGACAAGAATTCCGCCAATGACCCAATGTTGTCTTGCGAGTTGCGACCATTCACTTGGCATACCGTCTGACGACCCAGTAGGGGGAGCACCAGAAACCTTGAAACTTGTGAAACTTTGAAACCTAAAACTCTGTGTCTCTGTGGGGTTTTGAAACGTTGAAACCTGCGAAACTTTGAAACCTGGCTTCTCCGTGCCTTCGTGACTCTGTGGCAGGCCCTATCACTGCTCCGCCAATGCCTGCACGGTCTGCTTGAACACGCGCCCGCGGTGCTCGTAATTCTCGAACTGGTCGAAGCTGGCGCAGGCCGGCGCCAGCAGCACCACGTCACCGCTCTCGGCCGTTGCCGCCGCCCGCTTCACCGCCGCCTCCAGCGTGCCCGTGCGCACCACTTCCACTGCGCCGCCCAGGTGTGACTCTATCTTCTCCGCCGCCGCCCCGATGGTGTACACCCGCCGCGCCCGCTCCTTCAACAGCGGCTTGAGCACGGTGTAGTCGCTGCCCTTGTCTTTGCCACCCAGGATCAGGTGGATGTTAGCGGGAAACGACTCCAGCGCCTTGATGGTGGCGTCCACGTTGGTGGCCTTGGAATCGTTGTAGAATTCCACCCCGCGAACCGTGGCCACGTATTCCAGGCGATGCTCCACCGCCTTGAATTCCTGCACCGCACGTCGGATGCGCGAGGGTTCGGTCTGGGTCAACATGCCCGCGCACACTGCTGCCAGCACGTTCTCCAGGTTGTGCGCTCCCTTGAGCTTGATTTCGCTCACCGGCATGATCTCGCGCTCCTGGCCGCCGTCGAAATAAACGATCTGGCCGTTCCTGATCCAGGCCCCCGTCTCCACTTCTTTCTTGCGGCTGAACCAGATCTTGCGTGCCTGAGTGCGGCCTGCCAGCCCCACGCAGGTGGGATCATCGGCGTTGAGCACCGCAAAGTCGTCCCCAGTCTGGTTTTCGAAGATGCGCGCCTTGGCGTCCACGTACGCCTCGAAGGTGCTGTGCCGGTCCAGGTGGTCAGGCGTGATGTTGAGCACCACCGCAATGAAAGGATGGAAACTCTCGATGGTCTCGAGCTGAAAACTGGAAACCTCCAGCACCACGTAGCTGTCGTCGGTGCTCTCGTCCACCAGGGAGATGGCGGCGGTGCCGATGTTGCCCCCCACCAGCGACTCCCACCCGCCCATGGCGATAACTTCGCCCGTCAGCGCGGTGGTGGTGGTTTTGCCGTTGGAGCCGGTGATGGCCACGATGCGGCCTTTGAGGAAGCGCGCCGCCAGTTCGACTTCGCCGATCACCGGTATGCCCTGCTCGCGCGCCTGCGCCAGCAGCGGCACGTCCACCGGCACGCCTGGGCTGATCACGATCAGTTCCTGGCCTCGGAAGGTGCGCTCCCCGT
The DNA here is from genome assembly GCA_050257615.1 of Chlamydiota bacterium. Taxonomy (GTDB): domain Bacteria; phylum Acidobacteriota; class Terriglobia; order Terriglobales; family Acidobacteriaceae; genus JAICWP01. The sequence goes on from JBLMXE010000401.1 coordinate 15,153, forward strand.
GTCCGCCGGTTTCAACTGTAACGCCGGCATCGAGCAGCTTGGGAATTTCCCCACGCAGTTCGTCCTGGCTCTTGGTGTCAGAGACAGTGACCCGCGCTCCCCGGGCTTTCAGGAACAGCGCCGAGGCCACGCCCGACTTGCCCAGGCCCACCACCAGCACGCGTTGGTTTTTCAGGTTCAAAGCAGCTTCTAGCTACTAACTTCTAGC
>JBLMXE010000402.1:0-8019 GCA_050257615.1 Chlamydiota bacterium
GCGTCCACGAACACCTTCAGCCCCTCAAAATCAAAGGTCTTGTCCATCATGCCGGCGCCGTTCTCGAACGACATGGAGTAGGAAAACCCGGAGCACCCTCCGCCTACCACCCCCACCCGCAAGCCCGCAGGGACGGGGTTCTGCTGCCCCATAATTTCCTTTACCTTGCTGATCGCCCGGGGGGTCAGATTGATGGGCGCGGTCTTGGTCACGTTTGCGGTTGTGGTTGCCATTCCTCTCTCCTTAAAAATGCTAAATGATTATAGCAAAACCGGGCTCCCGCCTCACCACGGAATAACAGCGGTAAATCCCTTGTTTACTAGCTAGTTGGATGTCGTGAGGAGGCCCCGGGTGGCAGGAAATCTAGCTGTCTGGCTGACTAACTATCTAGCTGAAGGCAGGGCTGGGTTTAGCCAGAAAGCCAGTCAGCTAGTCAGCCACTCAGCTACTCATTGCTGCTGTGGCTGCGCTTGCGGCTGGGCCGGAATCATCGCCCCCGGGCCTTGCAGGGGGGAGTTCCCGAAGCCAGGCGTGGAGAGGTTGCCGAAACCTGGCGAGGAGGTGGAACCCGCCGGACTCGTGCCCGCAGCCCCCGGAGCGCCCACTACCGAGCCGCCAGTTCCAGGAATGGGCGGCTGCGCCGGGCCCTGCACCAACCCGCCCCGGTCCATGCTGGGGTCGTAAATGAAGTACCAGTCGTTGTAATGGTTTTTCTTGTTGAATTCGCGAATTGAGGCTTTGTGGCTGGTGCTGGCCACCCCGATGATGGGACCCCCCCCAAACACGGTACCGCTGAGTTGAGAGGAGGCAATTCCGCCTTGCATGCCGGAAGTGCCGCTCTGGTCCTGCCCGGTTGTCATCCCCGGTTGGGCGCCGGCGGGCGAGCCCACCATTCCCTGTGCGCCCGGTCCACTCGGCTGCTGCGCGAACATGCCGGTACTTGCGGTTGAGCCCTGGCCAAACGCGCCGCTCAGGGCCGCGGCGGCGGCTCCACCCATAATGCCCCCGGTGGCGCCGCCCATGCCTCTCACCGCGCCCATATTTACCTCGCCGAAGTGCAACAGGCGGAAGTCCTTGCCGGTGATTGGGTCTTTGTAGCGGCGGCGCAGGTAGCGCATGTTGTTGCTGTTTTCCAGGTCCTCAATCCGCATCGGATAGCGGCCGAACTGCTTGTAGTAGTGCTGGATGGCGCGCATGTACTGGGTGCCGCGGTGGATGAGTTCGGCCTCGCGCTCGCGCCGAATGGACATAGCGATATCAGGCGCGGCCGCCGCAGCCGCGACCACGATCAAGGCCAGCATCAGAATGATCGCCAGCAACACATATCCGTGCTGGCTAGTTCTGCTGCCTCGTCCCGCCCGTAGATACCGGTTTACCCGCATGGGCGCTTAGCCTGAAGTGATGGGAATACTCTGCCGGTTGTTGTTCAGCACATCCTGCAGTTCGATGGACGTCGGCCCGATGCGCAGCACTTTATAGCGCCGGTCTACAATGTCGCCCTCCCCGGCAATAAAGATATCCTGTCCCTTGGCGAGAAACACTTTCCTGGGCTGGCCAGGCTTGTTGGCAAAACCAAAAAATTTCAGCGTAATCGGCGGTGGCGGCGGTGGGCCGGTCGGGATCTGAGGCTGCATGGCTCGTTTGCCCTGATCCAGCCGAGGATCGGCTACCGGCTTGGGAATGGGAGCTTCATCATAGCTGAGGAAGATATTTCTTCCCGTGCCGGCGTAGGTTACGTCCTCGCTGCTCTTGAGCAGATCGAGGCGCAAGCGGGGATCCAAATTCAGGCTGGCTGCCTGTGTCCTCTTGCCCTTGGCCAGACGCCGGGGGTTGGTGCGCACCGGCTGGGCAGTCACGGCGCCGCTTTGTTCCAAGGAGGGCGGGGCCGATGCACTGGGGCCGGAGTCCACCAGCAGCATGCGCCCGACCAGCAGCAGAGCCGCCAGCATGAGCACGCCAGCCACGGCAACCTTCTTGCGATCTTCCGCTCCGACCTTCACTTACGCTCCACTCTTCATATAAGTTTGCATCTTCAACTGCAGCCGGACCGTGCCTCCCTTGGCGTCACCCACGGCAATGCTGTTGACGATAAACAGCATCTTATCCCGCTCCAGCGCGTTAATGAACTTCACCACGTGCAGGTAGTCCCCCGAGAGCAGGGAATCAATGGTGATGGGGCGCAGCCCGCCTCCCTCCTCGTCCTCCAAGTGGTACTTCACTTGCGCAATGTTCGTTCCATTTTCGTCGGCCACCTTGCCCATCTCCTCGAGGATGGCAGAGTAGTCCGAGGGCAGACGGTCGCGGTAGAAATCCGCAATTTGCTGCTTGGCGACCACCACCTTTTTGTCCAGGCCCCGCAAGGGCTGCACTTGCTGGGTCTTGAGCCGAAGTTGCTCCTGCAAAGACAGGATTTCCGCCTGGCGCGAGCGGCCCAAGGGAGAAAGCAGAATCACGCTGCAGACCAGATCAACTCCCACCAGGATGGTCAGCACCAGGACCAGGCGCTTGCGCAGGTGTCGCACGTCCACCATTAGAAACCTCCTTGCGCAGCGCGGCCTTGCGGCGCGGAAGCAGGAACCTCAGCCGTATACAGCGTGCTGATATCAAATTGCACTTTGTCACCCGGATTCTGCGGCTCATCCTGCCGCGCCTCAGCCACCACTTGAGGCTGGCGGAAGTGGGGCGATTGCTCCATGCGGCGCACCAGGTCCAGGGCCCGCTCGCGCGATTCGCCGACCACCACCATGCGCAGGGCCAGCTGGTTGTCGGGCGTCAGCTCCGGACGGATGGAAACCACGTGCAGGCGCGGCGGCATGATGCGCTCCAGGTCGGAGAACACTTCCGTCCACGAAAAAGCTTTGCGCACGATCAGTTCATTGAGGATGAGTGATTTATCGCGCGTGTCCCGGTTTTCCGGACGGTTGAGGAAAGCCTCGGCCTGGCTGATTTCCCGGTTCCCTTGACCGATCTGCCCTTTGAGCTCAACAATGCGGTGTTGTTCCACCCCCCAGGAGCGCAGCCGCACCACCGCTCCGGCTACCAGCACCAGGGTGAGCAGGCCTACCAGGCTCAAAGTGAGGGTCCACTGACGGACAAAACGCTGCGCGTCCTCAAACGGCTGGCTGGCGAGATTGATGGTGATGCGCATGGTCTACGACAGCAAGGCTCCTGTGACCCCCGCCAGCTGCGAACCCGGAGCCGGCTCTGTGCCCGCCAGTTCCTGGACTTCGACCCCAGTCTGGGCGTGCAGGCTCTGCAGGGCTACTGCGGAATCGGGTAAACCGGCCACAAACACCCGCTCCACATCCAGCTTATAAGTGTCCTGGAAAAACACCACCGAAGGATAAACATCCTCCGCCAGTTGCTCTCCGGTGATGCTCAGGCCGCGGGCATTTTCCAAAGTGCGAAACAGGAGCAACTGCTGCTTCTCCAGAATGGCGATGCTGGTGGTAAACGGATCCACCTTTACTACCAGGGTGGGGCGGGCGGCATCCACCGCGCCCAGCGCCGCCAGCATGGAAGGCAGCACCACGCCCGGAGCATATCCGCTGTCGCGAAAGGCAGCTTCATACTCGTCCAGCACGCCGGCCAAAGCCACCGCGGCGATCACCTTCATTTCCTTGCTCGAGCCGCCAGGCTGCACCTGGTAGGAAACACGGGCCTTGTCCACGTCAAAAGGCAGTGACTTCTTGAGGCGAAAGCGCACCACGGCCTCGGCTTCTTCGTGCTTTTCCGGCAAAGTCTCAAAATCCAGCAGCGCCACGCGCACCGCGGCGTCGGGAAGAATCGTAATCACGTCGCGGGCGCGGCCGGCAACTTCGTCCAGGGCGGCCTTAACGGCGTCACGCAAAGCATCGCCGCGCAGAACGTTGGCCTCGGTCAAGTCGGGCGAGACCGTTCCCTCCGGCAGGTCCCTGACCGTATAGGTTTCCAACCCATCGCCCTGCGGGCGGGCGCGCCCTGCTACCACCGCATCCGCGGAAATCTCGCAGGCGACCTGGGGGCGGCTCTTGTTCAAACTTCGGCTCATAATTCTGACTCTATTTTGGCCCTGCAAACTCCATACTACCGGTATTGCACATGGTTCGGGAGACCTGAGACAGGGGGCTAGCGCGTGGTCTCGATGAACGTAACCTTGTTGATCTCCTTCAGGGTGGTGGCTCCCGAGCGCACTTTGTCGAGCGCAGATTCGCGCAGAAACCGCATGCCTTCCTCGCGGGCGGCGCGGCGAATCTCCGAACTGGGCCGCTTATCCAGGATCATTTCACGTATTCGGTCGGTCAGATCGAGCAGTTCATGAATGGCGGTACGCCCGCGGAAACCCGTACCCGCGCACTCGATACACCCCTCCCCTTCATAGAACGGCACAGCTCCCCATTGTTGCGGGTCCAGACCGCTGGCCTCCAGCACGTCGGGGGGATAAAGAACCTGCTTGCGGCAGTTGGGGCAGATCAGGCGCACCAGGCGCTGCGCCAGGATGCAGTTCAGGGCGGAAACGAAGTTGTAGGGCTCCACCCCCATGTTCAGGAAGCGCCCGATCACGTCCACCACATTGTTGGCGTGCACGGTGGTGAACACCAGGTGCCCGGTAAGCGCCGACTGGATGGCGATCTGCGCCGTCTCCGTGTCGCGGATTTCACCCACCATGATCTTGTCCGGGTCATGGCGCAGGATGGACCGCAGGCCGCGGGCGAAGGTCAGCCCCTTCATCTCATTGACCGGAATCTGCGTGATACCACGAATCTGGTACTCCACCGGGTCTTCAATAGTGATGATCTTGTCTTCGTCGGTCTTAATCTCGTTCACCGCCGCATACAGGGTGGTGGTTTTGCCGCTGCCCGTCGGCCCGGTCACCAGCACCATGCCGTAGGGTTCCTTGATGTAGCGGCGGAATTTGCGCAGGTCGTCCTCGCTGAAGCCGACCACGTCCAGGGTGAGCGTGTGGAACTTCTCGCTCATGGACTCCTTGTCCAGCACGCGCAGCACGGCATCTTCGCCGTTGATGGAGGGCATGATGGAGACGCGGAAATCAATAGGCCGGGTCTTGTACTTCACGCGGAAGCGGCCGTCCTGGGGCACGCGGCGCTCGGCAATGTCCAGTTCGCTCATCACCTTGATGCGGGAGATGATGGTGGAATGGTGCTCCTTGGCGATGGGGTTCATGGCCTGCTGCAGCACGCCGTCAATGCGGTACTTGATGTAGACGGAATCGTCGCGGGTTTCGATGTGAATGTCGCTGGCCCGCCGCTCCAGGGCGGTGAAGATGGTGGTGTCCACCAGGCGAATGATGGGGCTGATGTCGCCCTCGGCGGTGAGCCGCTCGATGGAGATGGTCTCGTCGCCGCTTTCGTCCTCGCGGATTACGTCCAGGGTGAAGCCCTCGCTGGCTTCCTCCAGCACCCGCTGCGACTGCTCGGTTTTCTTGAGAATGTCGGCGATCTGCGAGAGCGTGGCCACCTTGGTGGCGATGCGCTTGCCCAGCAGCAGGCTGATCTCGTCAATCATCATCAGTTGGCTGGGGTCGGCGATGGCGATGGCAAGCCGCCCGTCCTCCGTCTCCTGCAGGGGGACGAAGTTGTAGCGGAACATCAGGTCAACCGGAATCTTCTTGAACAGGTCATGATGGAGCTGGAAATCGCGCAGGTCAACGTACTCGCAGCGATAGCGCCGCGCCACGTCGCGCGCCCGCGAGAGCTCGTCGGCGGGCGTTTCGGTGGCCACCCGGCCGCCGTTGCCGCCATTCACGAAGAGTGATTTCTTCTCCATAACGACCCGGTAGTTGGTAGCTGGTAGTTAGTAGTAGGTTCTGGCGAACCACCAACTACCAACTACTAGCTACCAACTACCGCTCTAATGTATTCCTCCCGCTCCCAGCGTAAACAATGGCAGATATAGGGAGAGGAGCACGACAAACACCACCGATCCCATAAAAATCAATATCACCGGTTCAATCAATGACATAGCGGCAGTCAGCGCCGCCTGGACGTCTTCCTCATAGAACTCGGCCACGGAAGTCAGCATGGCGGGCAAGGCGCCGGTGGATTCGCCCACTTCGATCATCTCCACCGATAAGTCGGGCAAAATACCCTGTTCCTCCAGGCTGCGTGCCAGCGGCCTTCCTTCCCGAACTTTGAACACCGCTTTGTTGACACCATTTGCCATGTGCCGGCTGCCCAGGGAGTCGCCGGCAGTTTCCAGCGCCGGCACCAGGGGCAGACCACCGGTGAGCAGGGTGGCTAGAATGCGGGAAAAGTTGGCTACCTGATACTTGATCAAAATTGGCCCCAGCAGGGGCAGTCCCTGCAGAACGCGGTCAATGTGGTCCGCGCCCCGGTCGGTGTTTTTCCAGCGCCAGAACAGCAGTATCAACGCCACCGCCGCGCCCACAAAAAGGAACACGTACTTGCGGGCGCCCGTGCCCAGTTCCAGCATGAACATAGTCAAGGCCGGCAGTTGCGCGTTCAGCGACTGGTACAGTTCGGCGAAACGCGGCACTACATACGTCACCAGGAAACTGAGCATGCCGACCACCAGCGTGACCAGCAGTGCGGGATACACCAGCGAAGACTTCAGCTTCTTCTTGAAGGAGATGGTCAACCGCTGGAAAGCAATAAAGCGGTTCAGCACCTCCTCCAGGTTGCCGCTCTTTTCCCCCGCCAGCAGGGTGGTGGTGTACATCTTGGGGAAGATGCCCTGGGCGGCAAAGGCCTCGGAGAGCAATTCGCCGCTGCGCACCCGGTCACGCACATTCTCCAGCACCCCGCGGAAGAATTCGTTTTTTTGCCGGCGGATAAGCAGTTCCAGGGAGTGCAGAATGGGCAGGCCGGCTCGCACCAGGGTTACGAACTGCTGATTGAAAACTACAAACTGCTCCAGCTTGACCTTGCGCCGCCGAAACAGGGGGATGCCGCCCCCGGCCAGCAAGCCGCGCGGCTTGACCCAGTACACCAGGTAACCCTGTTGGGCGTAGCGCTCCCTGACCTCGGCCACCGAGAATCCGTTTTCCACCTGCTGCAGGAGGCGACCGTTTTCGTCGGCTACCTTGATGAGAAATTCGGCCATCCGGCTCGATCTTTTCGGGAATCTGCTGTTAAGTCTAACACTGCAACTTAGCCGCCCAACTGCTTCAGCCGCTAAAGATAATGGCCCTTTTCGCCTTTACTGACCAGCATCTTCTTCAATCACTTGCACGCCCGGCGGGGGAGTGAACTGGAACTGCTGGTCGGCAATTTCCTGGTTTTCCTTCTGATCCGCAAAACGATATTCGGTCGTGGAACCATCGGCTCCATCCGCCACCAGGCGAACAATACTGCCTCCCGGCGCAATTTCCATGATCACCCCAGTCACCGTCTGCATGAACCGGGGCACGCCCCGCAAGACCACGTCGCCAGGATGCAGCGGAGCCACGTCGGGCGCCAGTGAAAGCCCTTCGAACTCCTTCTGCAGCTTAGTCTTACCCAGAAGGTAGCCCAGCGGGGAGCGCAAGTCAGCCAGTTTTTTCATAGGTGTTTTGCGCGCCTGCTGTTCGCCGGGCACATAAAACCACGCTTCTTTCCCATTGCTGATAAAGAACTTCTGCCGTGGCTGTTGGTAATTCCAGCGCATTTTGCCGGGCCGTTTCAGCCACAGCGTACCCGACTCCTCGCGGGAAATCCCGCTTCCGCGATAGATTTCGGTGAAATCGGCCTGCAGCGTGCGCAGGTGGTTATAGTGCCGGTCCACCTCGGCTGCAATCTTAGGAACGCTGGCTTGGGCCAAAATTGCGCCGTTGAGTAGGAATAAAGCACTCAATACCAGCAGCGCACGCCGGGGATGCGTCTTCATCTCTAATCCTGCCTTTGCCAGAACCTGGATGGTTTCTGAATTAGATTATCGCTTCGGCTTCTCTGATGCTTGAGGGTCCGGCGGCAATCCGCGAGTAATGAAAGGCAAATCATCCGGGGAGGCAACCTGTACTTTACCCCCCGGAGCCAGCTTATAGGGATTACCCAGGGGATCGAGGGGAACGCCCGGCAAATA
>JBLMXE010000403.1:0-12725 GCA_050257615.1 Chlamydiota bacterium
CGTTCATTCTGCAACGGCCCACCACCGACCCCGACGTTCTGCAGCGCTCCTATTCGCCGCTGGCGCTGGCCTGGCTCGACCGCCTGGGACTGACCGACGTGTTTCACGCCTCGTGGTTCGTCCTGCTCATGGTCCTGCTCTGCCTGACCATCGTGGCCGCCTCCATCGAGCGTTTTCCTCGCGTGTGGCGCTTCTACGCCCGGCCCTATCGCCGCGCCGACTCCCATTTCCGCGCCGCGCTGCCGGTGCAGAAGCAGCTTCCCGTGCACGACGGCGAGCAGGCGCTAGCTGCTGCTCATCGTGTTTTCCAGAAACAGGGCCTGCATCCGCAACACATCGTGGAAGACAACCAAGTTTCCCTCTACGCCGAGCGCAATCGCTTCTCGCTGCTGGCGGTTTATATCGTGCACGCCAGCCTGCTGCTGATTTTCCTGGGCGGGATCGTGGACGCGCTCTGGGGCTACCGCGGCTTTCTGGCCCTCACCAATGGCCAGCAGGCCAGCCAGATCCAGCTGCAGAACGGCAGCACACGCGCTCTTCCTTTCGCCATCCGCTGCGACGGCGCCGGGCAGGAAAATTATCCCGACGGCACCCCCAAGCGCTGGTGGTCCAACCTGGTGGTGCTGAAGAACGGGCGCGAGACCGAGCGCAAGCAGATTGTGGTGAATGATCCGCTGGTCTATGGCGGCATTCGCGTTTACCAATCCAGCTACGGCTCCACCGGGCAACTGGACAAACTTATGCTGACCGCCACGCCCGCCCAAGGCTCGGGCGCGGGTCAGCACATCGCACTGGGCCAGGACCAGACGGTGCAGCTTGACCCCAAGACTTCGGTTCGCCTGGTGCGCTTCATTCCCGATTTCGTTGTCCAGGACAACCAGATTTACGCCCGCTCCAATCAGCCCGACAATCCTGCCATCCAGCTGGAGGTGACCACGCAGAAGGCCAAGGAGCCAGCGCTGGTCTGGGTGTTCCCCAAGTTTCCCAACGTCGCTCACGACAGCAAGTCGCCCTACAGCTTCCAATTCCGCGACCTGCGCATGGGCTACTACACCGGCCTGCAGGTCTCGCATGAGCCGGGGCAGTGGCTGGTGTGGGCGGGCTGCATCGTGATGGCGCTGGGGCTGGCGACCGCGTTCTACCTGGTCCACATGCGTTTCTGGGCGATGGTGGTGCGCGACGATCAGGACCGCAAGGCGCTGTGGATCGGCGGTTCTGCCAACAAGAATCGCGCCGCTTTCGAGCAGCGCTTCCGTCGCCTGATTGAAGAAGTTCAAACGGAATTGAAACAGGAATCACAGGCCCGCGCCTCCGTGCGCGAAGCCTCGCTGGCCAGCGTTTAAGGGAGGAAAATCATGGCTCGCACTCGCGTGGAACGGCAACCCGCAGCTTCCAGCAATCTCCTGGTGGTGCTGGTGGGGCTGGGCATCGCCTTCCTGCTGTTCATGGCCTTTCTGAATGTGGTGAAGAGCGGCAACCTGTTCACGGAAGCTAACCTGCTTTATGCCGCGCTTATTTTCTACGGCGGCGCCGGCGCGTTGTACCTGGGCTTCGGCGTGAGCGGCACTGAATCCTACGTGCGCTACGCCTCGCTGGCCACCTGGGCGGGCCTGGCGGCCAACACCGCCGCGGTGGCGCATCGCTGGTATGTGGCAGGACACCCGCCGTTTGCCAGCGTTTATGAAATGCTGCTCAGCTTTGTCTGGACCCTGGCCGCGCTCACCCTAGTGGCGGAAAAGAAATACGGCGTGAAAGTGATCGGCACGGTCACCATGCCGGTGGCAATCGTCGGGGTGGTCCTCATGCAGCTGCTGCGCACCGACGTTCACCCCCTGGTGCCGGCGCTGCAGTCCACATGGCTGCACGTCCATGTCAGCCTGGCCATGCTGGCCTACGCCACCTGCGCCCTCAGCTTCGCCCTGGCTCTGATGTTCCTGATCCAGGACAAAATGAACACGGAAACGTTTCTCGCCGCCACCAGCCTGGCTGTGACCGCCGGCTACGTGGGCATCCTTACCCGCTTTGAGGGCTGGGGCGGGCTGAGCGTGGCCGCCTGGGACGCCGCCGAAAAGCAGGACATGTTTTTGCAACGCGGCGTGCGCCTGTTTGTCACCATTCCCGACCTGGGCTGGCTGATCGGCCTGGTGGCGCTGGCCGTGGCCGCCCCCTTCGTGTGTTACCTGCTGGCGGGCTGGCGCAACGATGAGCGCTTCTATGGGATCGCCAACCGCGCCGTGTTCGTGGGCATTCTGGCCCAGATCCTGGCTTTGGCCGCTTTCCTGGCGCGCGCCAACGGCAGTTATCCTTCGCCGGACGCCGACGGACTCTTCCCTACCAGTCTGGCCGCCAGCCCCTTCATTCTCTCCGGCCTGGTGGGTGGCATCTTCATTTCGCTGCTGTACCTGCTGCTGTTGTGGCGGCGCGCCGATCTGGAACGCCTGCTGCCCAGCGCCGACAATCTTGACCAGCTCACTTATAAAACCATCGGCGTTGCCTTCCCCCTGCTCACGCTGATGATTGCCGCCGGCGCCTACTGGGCGAACCGCACCTGGGGCGCCTACTGGAGCTGGGACCCGAAAGAGACCTGGGCGGCCATCACCTGGCTGGTCTATGCCGGATATCTGCACATGCGCATCACCCGCGGATGGCGGGGACGGCGCGCGGCGTACTTCGCCATTCTTGGCTTTGCCGTGGTAATGTTCACGTTCTTTGGCGTCACCTACCTGTTGCCCGGACTGCACGCCTATGCCTGATGTCGAGAGTCATGAACGGGAGGGCGCGGCGGAAGTTGACAGCCGCGCCCCGGAAGCGCGCCTCCGTTCGGTGCGTATCAGCTGGGAAATCAAGGCGGTGCTGCCCGTGGCCGTGGTGCTGCTGAACGGACTGGTGCTGTTTCTGCTGTCTACCGTCTCCCTGGAAAAAACCGAGCGCCATGCCGTGCTGCTGGTGGCCAGTTCCGGTGCGGTCGCCATCTGCGCGGTCATGATCGTGGTACTGGCGCTGCTGATTCAGCGTCCCATGCGCGAACTGCAGGAGAAGATAGCGCGAGTGGGCGCCGGCGAGCTCGACGCCGAAGTTAAGTTCGCCAAGCGGAACGACGAATTCGGCGACCTGGGCCGCAACTTCAACCAGATGGTGCGGCAGTTGCGCGAGAGCCGCGACGAGATCGAGCGCCTGCACCAGACCCAGATGTCGCGCGCCGAACACCTGGCCACCATGGGCGAACTCGCCGCCGGACTGGCCCACGAAATCCGCAATCCCCTGGCCGGCATTGCCGGAGTTGTTGAAATTATCGGCCGCGACCTGCCCACCACCAGTCCCGCGCGCGCCGTGGTCAAAGAAGTGCGCCAGGAGATAACCCAGATTAACCGCATCGTCTCCGACCTGCTGGAATGCGCCCGCCCCAAGCCACCGGAGACCCGCCTTTCCGACCTCCATGCCACGGTGGAGCACGCGGTCATGTTCGCCCGCCAGCAGGCGCTCTCCAAATCCATTGACATCGAATTCCGCCACGAGCCGCTGCCCCTGGAAGTGGAACACGACAGCAATCAGGTAAACCAGGTGCTGCTCAACCTGCTGCTCAACTCCATTCAGTCTATTGACCACGCGGGGAAGATTACGGCAAGCGTGGAGCGGCACCACCTGCTGGCTGCCATCGCCATCACCGATACCGGCCGCGGCATCGCTGCCGAGCACCTGCCTCACATCTTCCGTCCCTTCTACACCACCAAGGGCAACGGCACCGGGTTGGGCTTGTCGCTGGCACGCCGCATCGTGGAAGAGCACGGCGGGCGCATTGAAGTAAGCAGCACGCTGGGCCACGGCAGCACTTTTACCGTCTTCCTGCCCCTCCGCCGCGCCTCCGCCCACGTCGCCAACTAAAGTGCCCCTCCGGAAATATCTTGTAACCTCCGTCCTGCCTGGAGGTCTAAAATTAAATACCCGTTCACAAAACGAAACATTGTCTCTGCAAATTTCTCTTTCCTGCAAATTGTACTTTTTGGGCGCTTGCGATAGCATTTTCGTCCGTTTGTAAGATTGGTCGTGTTACGACGCATGCTCGCCAGATTCTCCCTTCAGCCCACAAACGTCCGCATCGCGGACCACAACGATCGCAGCGAGGATAAAAAATGAAACGTGGGATTGTGCTGTTGACTGTTTTTGCCGGGTTCTTCCTGCTGGCCCTGCCCTCGGGATTCGGGCAGAACGCAGACCTTGCTCTCCGCCCGCGCCTCTTGATTCATCACCCCACCAACCACGGCGGAATGACCGCAGGCACTGTCCAGGCGGCCATCGCCAGCAGCGGCAACGGCGCCTTGCCTGCCTTTCTCTACGGCGTGGAGTCCACCCGCGACGGCACCTTCTATACCGGCGCCATTGTGGGCAACGCCCCCTTTAACCATGGTGGCGGAACTGTCAGCGTGCCCACGCAGATCGTGCCCGTCATCCTGCACACCCACACTCTGGGGGTCAAAGTTATTTTCCATAACGGAAACTTTCGCGCGCGTGGAAAAATAACCACGGCTCCGGGCGATGCGACCTTTGATCCAACCGTCGCCGACAGCAGTTGCCTGGGCGCTTCCAACAACGTCCCCACGGAGCTGTTTCAGCAATCGCCCCTGTTCCAGTCTGCAGACTTTGTTTTTGGCGGCACTGACGTTGGCACCACTCAGTACATTGATGCCTTCCAGCGCGGCAGTTTCTGGGATGTGATTAACCGCAGCACGTACCACACACTGCTAGGCCCGGTGCAGATCCTCGATCCCATTGTCGTGGATGTTCCGGCCGACCAGGGCCTGGCGGTCATTCCCAGCGTGTTTGGCACTTGCGGCAATTTCGGAATTGTCAACATCAACCTGATTGATCAGATCGCCACCGGCTCATTCGGGGACCTTGCCTCCAAGGGCGTCAACCCGGGGACCTTCCCCATCTTCATGCTGTATAACGCCGCCATGTCCATCGGCGATCCGACCAGCATTTTCAACTGCTGCGCCGGCGGATATCACAACGCAGTGGCTACCAGCCCAACCACCATCCAGACCTATTCCCCGCTGGATTTCGATACCACCGGGGTTTTCGGTACTAGCGCCTTGGACACCGCCATTGCTTCGCACGAAGTCGGCGAATGGGCCAATGATCCTTACATCAACAATGCCACTCCCGCCTGGGGCCATACCGGACAAGTGGGCGGCTGCCAGAACAACCTGGAGGTGGGCGATCCGCTGACCGACCACTTGGCGCCGCTGATCACCATGCCAAACGGCTTCAACTATCACCTGCAGGAGCTGGCCTTCTTTTCTTGGTTCTACGGCACGCCTTCTATCGGCACCAACGGCTGGTTCTCCAACAGCGGCACTTTCCTGACCGATGCCGGCCCTCCCTGCCAGTAACTCTCTGCGGTAAGACCCGCAACCGGCCACATGAAAGTTTGGCTCTTCATGTGGCTTTTTTGTTTTTGAATTGGGCAAATAACTTGTCGGAATCTACACAAAGGGGATCTCATCCAGCAATGTGCAGGCCGCACTCGATTTTCTCTAAACCCGGCCAGCGCCCGGCCCGCGCATCTTCGCCCGCCAGGATGGCGCGCGTGCAGTGGGTGCAGCCGATGCTGGGATAACCACGCTCGTGGAGCTCGTTGTAGGGCACGTCATTTCTGCGGATGTAATTCCAAACCTCCTCGGCGCTCCAGTCCGCCAGGGGATTGATTTTCACCAGTTCAAACTTCGCATCCCACTCCAGCTTGCGAGCCCGGGCGCGGGCCGCCGTCTGGTCGCGGCGGATGCTGGTGATCCATCCCCGCAGTTCCGCCAGCTTGCGCCGCAGCGGCTCCACCTTGCGCAGGCCGCAGCACCGGTCGGGATCCCGTTTCCACAACGCCGCACCATGGGCCCGCTCCTGCTCGGCAGGCGACAGGGCTGGATGAATTTTCTCGATGACGACTCCGTAACGCTCTTCCACCTCCGCCATCAGCTTGTGCGTTTCCGGAAAGAGAAAGTCGGTATCAATGGTGATCAGCCGAAAACTGCGCTGGATACGCGCAGCCATATCTATAAGCACCATTCCTTCCGGACCGAACGCGGAAACGAGCGCCACTTGCCGGCCCAGCCTGTCAAAAGCCCAGCGCAGCGCCACCTCCGCGTTCCACTTGTCTGCCGCTGCCTGTACGGCCCGAACTTCATCCTTCATCGTGTCAACTCCCCAGTTATGGGCAGGATCCCCAGCGTCGTCAGCCACTCGGTTTCCCATATCAAGCGCCCACCCTGAGCAGCAACCCGTCGAACTGCCTCGCCCACAATCAGCAGCGCGGGCGCGGCCAGGACAGGTGCACCCAGCAGGTCGGCAATGGTGGTCACATACAGCTGCTGCCCCATTGTGGTGGCTCGCGAAACTACCGCGCAGGGGGTCTCCGCGCTTAGTCCCGCCTTGCGCAGCCGACTCGTAATCTCGCCATAACTGCGGCCAGGCATGTAAATCGCGAGCGTGGCTCCACTGCGCACAAAATGCTCCCAAGCCGTCTCTTCCGTACCCGCGGCCCGCTGGCCGGCAACAAGTACCACGGCTGCGGGTCCGTGGCGATGGGTAAGCGGAATCCCCATCGCCGCCGCCACGCCCAGCGCCGCGGTAATTCCAGGAACAATCTCATAAGCTATCCCCTCCCGCCGCAGCGCCTCGATCTCTTCTCCGGCGCGACCGAAGATCAGCGGATCGCCGCCCTTGAGCCGAACCACCTGCCGACCCGCGGAGGCCAGACCCACCATCAGAAAATTAATTTCTTCCTGGGTGATTCTCTTGTTCCCGCAGCGCTTGCCCACGTTATGAAGCCGGGCCGCGGGATTGGCCAGTTGCAGAATTTCAGCCGTCACCAGTTCGTCGTGCAGCACCGCGTCCGCGTTTCGCAGCAGCCGTGCCGCTCTCACCGTAAGCAGATCAGGATCACCGGGTCCTGCCCCCACCAGATAAACCTTGCCTGTCATGATTTGTCCCTTTCGCTTTCGCCGCGCCTACGGCCGTATTCAGCAAAATTCGACCGATCCTGACCGGTCAGCGAGCGCAGCAGTTCGCGCTTGCGATCCGCGGGCAGGTCGCTGCCCAGCACCTCGCGTCTGATCTTTCCCAGGTCCTCCACCCATCCCGCATACTCCGGGCCAAACTGCAGTTCCAGCTGTCTCCTGATCCGCTGCGCCAGCAGCGGGCTGTGACCAGCCGTAGATATGGCAATCTGCAGGTCGCCACGACGCAACACAGCGGGATAGAAGAAGTCGCAGAGCCCGGGAACGTCCACCACGTTGCAGGGAACTCGCCGGTGCTGCGCTTCCGCGAAGATGCTTTCATTCAGTTCGCGCGAAGAAGTGGCCGCGACCACCAGAAAGATCCCATCCAGATCGCCGAGCACGAAGGCGCGTTCTTCCAGAACAATAGCGCCCGCGCCGGCCCACTTTCGAACTGCCGCAGTCGCCTGCCGGGCCACCACTCGGATGCGCGCTCCCGTGTCCAGCAGGCCCCGAATCTTGGCCTCGCCCACCGCACCCGCACCCACCACCAGCACCTGGCGACCGGCCAGCTTCACGAACATGGGAAACAGGCGTTCCATTTTCGCTAACCTTCCACCCCGTGCGGCACGAATCCCGGCGAGAGGTCGCGCGCCACCGCCGCCGACTGTTCGCCGGCAAGAAATTCACGCAACCTCTCTTCACTATGGCGGGCGAAAAACTGCCGCAGGTTCTCGCCCCGGAACCGTTCCTCCAGGTAGCGGCGCAGCAGACGCTCCAGCGCATCCGGCGTCTCGCTCGCCAGGCAGCGGTAGCCCACCGGGCGCGCCACCGCCTGATTACGGCCCACAGCGCCACCCAGGCAGAAGTAGTAGGCATCCACCATTTGGCCGCCCGCCTTCATCTTCTTGCCCTCGAGGCCGATATCCGCGATCCAGTGCTGGCCACAGCTGTTGGGGCAGCCGGTGACATGCAGCTTCAGTTCCTGATCGAACTGCGGCAGCCGATCCCCCATCTCTTCCACCAGCCAGCGCGCATAACTCTTAGTCTCCGTGATGGCCAGCTTGCAGAACTCGGTGCCGCTGCAGGCGATAGCGCCGCGCCAGAAGGGCGATCCCCCAACTCGCAGCCCAATCGCGTCCAGTTCCCGGGCCAGGGCTTCCGTGTTCGACTGCGGCACATTTACGACCACCAGGTTCTGCATTCCCGTCGTGCGCAGTTCTCCGCCGGCAAAACGGTCCGCCAGGTCGGCGGCGGCCCGCATCTGCTCCGCGCTGATGCGGCCGCGCAAGACGGCAGCTCCCACGTAGCAATAGTCGTTCTGCTTCTGAGCATGAATTCCCACGTGGTCGCGGTAAACGTCGTCGGGCGGCTCTTCTGGAACCGCGGGATCGAGGCGGAACCCGATGCGCTGCTGCAGTTGCTCCAGGAAGTAGTCCGGCGTCCAACCCTGCCGCAGGAAAAGAAATTTCAGCCGCGCCCGCTCGCGGTGCTCGCGCAATTCCTGCGAGTCGCGAAATATTTCCGCAATCCGCTTCACCACCGGCAGCACCTGGTTCCAGCGCACAAACGCATTCAGGCGAGCGGCCAGATGGGGCTCGGTGGAGAGACCGCCGCCCACCCGCAGCGAAAAGCCAACCTCCGAACGCCCGCCGAAAGCGCGCCGGATGGCTGTCAGGCCAATATCGTTAATTTCCGGGTAGGAACACCACACGCGACACCCGGTGATGGAAATTTTGAATTTGCGCGGCAGGTTGTAAAACTCGGCGTTCCCCGCCAGCAGGCGCGTGGCCTCCAGCGCCAGGGGGGAAGCGTCGCAGATTTCCTCCGCATCCACGCCCGCCAGCGGGCAGCCGGTGACGTTGCGCGTAACGTCGCCGCACGTCCCCATCGTGTTCAGGCCGCAGCGCCACAGCCCTTCCAGGATTTCCGGCAGCACTTCGATCGTCACCCAGTGCAGCTGAATGTTCTGCCGCACTGTGATATCGGCGACGCCCCGGGCATAGCGCTGGGTCAGTTCCGCAACCGTGCGCAGCTGATGAGAGAGCAGCAAGCCGGTGGGGACCCGGATGCGCACCATGAAGTACGGCAACGCCTTGCCCTCGCCTCCCTGCCCGCCCACTGCGCCCGCGCCGTCTCCCTGCGTGTACACGCCCCACCAGCGGAAGTAGGTGCTCAGCCATTCGGGGGGAATGGAAGCAAACCCCTGCCGCGCGAAACGGCGAATCTCATCCAGCGCCTCCCACGGGTTTTTCTCTCGCTTGAGGCGCTCGGCTCGCTGTGCCCTGGTTTCTTTTTGAGTGTTGAGCATAAAAACAAAAAACCCACCGCCAGCTTTCCTCTGGCGGTGGGCTATAAATGCCGAAATTAAAAGTTTTCTAAATCAGCATTCCCAGGCCAGAAGACACTGGCGCACAACAACAAGCGCAAGTGCACATCCGGCGGAATTGGGAAAGCAATGGCATAACGTTAAGTTCGCGATTCTAGAAGCCGAGCGGCGAAAGGGTCAACCTCCGGCGACGGATATTTCGATGAATAATGCGAATGTCAGGAAACAAAAAAATTATCGCTCGAATCGCTGGCCCCCCATTCACTCCCCAGCCCTGCCAGTGAACCACCCCTGCCGGAAGCCTGAAACTCCGGCCTTTGAGGCGTTTACCCGGGGGGCCGCCCCCCTGTGATGTCCGTCACACACGCCTGTGCCCGCCTTCAGTACACTATTGGTCAATGGCTGGGGAAAAAGTTCTCATTGTGGACGACGAGAGACTGGTGCGCTGGTCTCTGCGCCAGAAGTGTGAGGAATGGGGCTACCAGGTGCTGGAGGCCGACCGGGGCGACTCCGCCCTGGTTCAAGCGCGCCAGGAATCGCCCGACCTGGTGCTGCTCGACGTCCGCCTGCCGGACGCAAACGGCCTGCAAGTTCTGGAAGAGCTGAAAAAATCCCAGGACGCGCGCGCCGTCATCATGATCACCGCCGATCCCCAGTTGGACGACATCAAGACCGCGCTCAAGCTCGGCGCCTACGATTTTGTAGGCAAGCCCCTCGATTTCGACGAGCTGCTGGTGGCTATGAAGAACGCGCTGGAGGCCACCCGCCTGCGCAGCGAGGTGCAAACCCTGCGCGGCGAAGTCCGCCGGCGCACCGGCTACCACTCCGTGGTCGGTACTTCCGCGAAGATGACCGAGCTGATGGGTTTCGTGCGCAAAGTCGCCGCCAGCGCCGCCACTACCATCCTCATCCAGGGCGAAAGCGGCACCGGCAAGGACCTGATCGCCAAAGCCATCCACTACGAAAGTTCACGTCAGGACATGCCTTTCGTGGCGGTCAACTGTTCCGCCATTCCGGAAACCCTCATGGAAGCGGAACTGTTCGGGCACGAGCGCGGCGCCTTCACCGATGCCAAGGCCATGAAAAAGGGCCTGTTCGAAATGGCCGACGGCGGCACCCTTTTCCTCGACGAGATTGGCGAGCTCTCTCCTCTACTGCAGGCCAAGCTGCTGCGCGTGTTGGAAGACCAGGTAGTGCGCCGCATCGGCGGGGTGCGCGACATGCAGGTGGACGTGCGCGTCATCGCCGCTTCCAACCGCGACCTCGAGCGGGCCGTGCAGGAGGGCCAGTTCCGCCAGGACCTCTACTATCGCCTGGCCATTATCGCCATCTTCATCCCTCCCCTGCGCGACCGCAAGGAAGACATTCTGCCGCTGGTGGATTTCTTCATCGAGCGCTACAGCCGCAAATTCCGCAAGTCGGTGCGCGGCATTACGGAGGAAACCCGCAAGCTCCTGCTGCAGCATAACTGGCCGGGCAATGTACGCGAATTGAAGAACACCATTGAGCGCGCCATGATTCTGGAGGAAGAGCAGTTCCTGCGCCCCGTGTACCTGCCGTTTTCGGTTTCGCAACCGCAGGCCGGGGTGACCGCCTTTGAGCGCACCTCGCCGGTAAACGGCAATCATCCTCTGCCCAACGGCCGCAGCCTGCCCCGCCTCGCCATTCCCGAGGGCGGCACTTCACTGGAGGAAATGGAACGGGTCATGGTGGAGCTGGCCATGCAGCAGGCGAACGGCAACCAGACCCACGCCGCCCGCCTGCTCGACATCAGCCGCGACGCCCTGCGCTACAAGCTGAAGAAGTTCGGCCTCATCCGCGCCGACGAGGAAGACACCGCTGCGCCTCCCTCGGAAGCGGCAGGAAGCTAGACCTCAGTTCGTTGGCCGCTTACGCTCCGGGCGCAGTTGCTAGTCGCCTGCGCTTTCCACGTGCCGAACCACGCCGTTGAGGGCTTGCGATCCAAAATGGCCGGCCGCCGGATCCTGGAAAATCAGCTTGATGTTGGAAAATTTCACCAGGGTCCCGCCCGTGATGTCCACTTCCAATTGGCTGGGTGAAAAAGCGGGGCTGCCGTTGGCCGTAATCGTAGCCGGACCGGTGACTTTAAAGCCGTTGTTAGTGGAGGAGATGTCGGCATTCCTCAGCCAGATGTGATGGGTATGCGCCTTGCGGGCCGAGGTCGCGTCCAGACCGCCGTGCGTCAGTGCCCCTTCATCAGACCGGACCATGGTCAGCACCGCCGAAAAATTAGCCTTGCCCCAGTTGGTTATCTGCAGCGACCACTCGCCGCGAACTACCCACGGCCCATCCGTGCTGGTTTGTGGCGTATAGTCGCCGATTAGCCCACTAAACCGGAGAGGGGCTTGGGCCAAAGCCATGACGCTTGATCCCAACACCAGAACCGCAATGCACCCCAACCATCCCAAAGACTTGCTCTTCATGAACAACCTCCTAGGTTGAACTACAGCGGAGGCTTATGCTCCATCCCGCTGCATAGCTGCAATGCAGGTGGGATGAAGCAGAGATAAAGATTTCATGAACCCCTAAGTTGCTGAAGCAGTTGCTTGTTCCCTCATTCTGGGGCATGATTTGGCACCGCAGGTCAGACCTGTGTGGGGGATTTACGGCCCAAGAATTCCATTTCGGCGAGTTCACCCTCGACCAATCCAGCTACCGGCTCCAGCGGGGCCAGCGTCCGCTGCGGTTGGAGAAGCTCCCTATGGAGTTGCTCCTCCTGCTGCTCGAACGGCCCGGTGAGTTGGTTTCCCGAGAGGAGATCGCCGAGCGGCTTTGGGGCAAGGACGTTTTCCTCGATGTTGATCACGGGATAAATACCGCTATCCGTAAAGTGCGTGCCGCGTTGCGGGATGACCCGGAGAAGCCTCGTTTTGTAGAAACCGTGGTCGGCAAGGGATATCGATTTGCCGCCCCTGTGACCTTCGGCAATGGGAATTCCCGCCCCCAAGCGCAGCCCGCCCAGGTCGGGTTGAGCCCGGCAGCTCCGTCACCTCAAAGAGCTGTTTCCCTCCCGTTTGGGGTGCTGTTGGGGGGAATTGCCCTGGTCGCACTATTGACCCTCGCCTGGGTGCTGCACCGCCGCACAGGCGCCCGGAAAACGGCGCCCCCCGCCATTAAAGCTCTGGCAGTGTTGCCTCTGGAAAACCTGTCGGGCGACCCGGCACAGGATTATTTTGCCGACGGCATGACCGAAGAGCTTATCGGCCGCTTATCCATGATCCACGGCCTGCGCGTTATCTCGCGCACCTCGGCAATGCGCTTCAAAAACACTCACATTTCTGCGCCGGAGATTGCTAAAAAGCTGCAGGTGGATGCCCTGGTGGAGGGGTCGGTTCTACGCGAGGGCAACCGGGTTCGTATCTCTATCCAGCTGATTCGCGGCGCCA
>JBLMXE010000404.1:0-4713 GCA_050257615.1 Chlamydiota bacterium
ATTCATGCGAGCCGGACCGCGGTGCCTGGACTGGGACACATCAGCATGAAGTTCTTTGCGCCCGCGGGTCAGGCCATTTTCGGCAGCCTGGTGCATGCTGGGGTGATTTTTACCTTCACGGCCCTTCCGTATCTCATCTGGCGATGGCAGAAGGCGCACTCCGTTTCCGCTTAGGCAGGCTGCATGGGCCGAGGCAACACCATGCGTTTGTTACAATGGAAAACGCGGGCGCTTAGCTCAGTTGGTTAGAGCGCGTGCTTCACACGCACGAGGTCGCAGGTTCGAGTCCTGCAGTGCCCACCATGCCCTATCTGCACTGTTGCGGAGCTCCCTCGCAGCGCTCGGGATTTCGCCTGGCGGCTGGGTTTGAGCCCACCCCGAGCGACTGAGCAACGCGATTGAGTCGAACGGACCGCCAAAAGCGTTTGCCCCTAGGCTGCGGTCAGCAGAGTGGCGGCGCCTGGGGGATGAGCACAAGCCTCCGACCCCGTGAATAGCGTTGCCACGCATTCTCCACATCCTCAAGCGCTACCTGCTCGACATCAATGCGGAGCTGGCCACGGGCAGCACGGGTTATCACCTGTTGGAAGGCATCCATCAGGGCGTCGCGAGGCGGAATGCCGGCAGTTCCGAGAATAGTCAGGGGGGTGCTACGCAGGACAGCTGCCTGAAGCGAGATGGTTGGACCCGCGCTCTCACCGACTTGAACCAGGCGAGCCTCTGACTTGACGTTGGCAAATTCCTTGCGCGTCATGGAGTCGAGCAAAGCCTCGGTAGGACGGCCCCAGAGGTAATCAACGATGACGCCGTAACCCCTATCCCCGGCTTGTTGAGCGAACGATTCCCTCAGGTCTGGTCCGGGTTTGTCGATCTGGATGATCGCGTCAGCACCCAACTCGTGCAGGGTGCTCAGCACCTGCTGGTTCCGCCCGGCCGCCACGACCCGCCCCGCACCCAGTATCTTGGCTATTTGTAACGCGAGTTTGCCAGTGACTCCAGTTGCGCCCAGGACGAGCACAGTCTCCCCCCGGACTAACTTCGCCCGATGCGCCAGAGTGAGCCACGCCGACACGCCGGGGTTGATGAGGGCGGCGGCGGTCACGTCAGTAACCTCCTCAGGAAGGGGGACACAGTGGTGTCGAGACACGACAGTGCGCTGCGCCATGGCGCCATACGGCGGTCGGGAGCCAGCGAAGTAAACACGGGCGCCATCTTCAAGGAGACCCACGCCATCTATTCCGCACACGACAGGCAGGGCGCGGGGGCTGGCATAGTGCGCGCCGTTGGCGACTTGCTTGTCCACGGGTTTCAATGCGGCGGCCTGGACGCGCACGATAACCTCGTCGGCTTGCGCAATGGGATCAGGAAACTGCTCGAAGGCAGGTGGTTTGTCGAAGGCATGTAGCACAGCGGCGTTCATGAGTCTTCTCCTTTTTGTTGCCTTTCCCTTCTATGACCCTTACGCTAGCTGGGTTGGGGTCTGCCCGCTAACGGGAAAGTGGCGATTTTTGTCGGAAAAGGGTCAAAGTCAAAATACATGTCCTTCTCCCCGAAAAATGTGGAAGAACTCCGTCGCCTGGTGGAGAGCGATACTCCGGTGCTGGCTTTCACCTTCAGGAGGCGCGGGTCGGAGGACTGGGCGCCTGAGCACAGTCACGCACGTGGACAACTCCTGGCGTTGACCAGGGGATTGCTGGTTGTAGAAGCAGGAAATGAACGCTGGATGTTTCCCTCCCAGCGTTGCGCATGGATTCCCCCCAACTGCAAGCACGCGGCACGTTCTGTGGGAGGGGCCACGGGCTCGATGGTGTACTTATCTGCGGAGACATGTCGCGGACTACCCAGGAAGCCGTGCCTGTTCAGCTCATCAGGATTGTTGTTCTCCGTGGTGCATCGTGTGCTCACGTGGAATCCACGGCAACCGCTCAACCCGACGCAGAAACATCTGCTTGCCGTCCTTCGCGATGAGATTCGTAAACCTGAACAACAGCCTCTGCGTTTGCCCATACCCACGGACACGCGGCTGGCAAAAGTTGCTCACACCCTGCTCGACGATGTTGCGGACGAGCGCACCTTGGACCAGTGGGCGCATTATGCGGGCATGTCTCGTCGTGCCTTTATGCGGGCGTTTTCCGATCAGGTGGGTATGACGTTTGGCCGCTGGCGACAGCAGGCACGCCTGTTTGCCGCGCTGGAACTCCTGGCACAAAACAAATCGGTCACGGAGGCAGCCGTTGCCGTCGGTTACGACAGCGTAAGCGCCTTTATTGAAATGTTCCGCACCATGCTGGGGAGCACGCCACAGGTGTACTTCCGCAGCAAGCGAGACTCAGGCTAGACACTACTCAGTCGCATCGTCCGGAAGGAAAAAACAGACATCGCGAGGTGAATTGATCGACGGAAATCCGCGTTCATCGGCGGTAGATGAATCTCACTGCGGTCGCTGAGCTAAACCAACGTTCATACCGGAGGGGCTCAGGTTCAAGGACCATGAGCCCAAAGCCAAAAGTCAGCAGACAGCAACGAAAGAAGTTATGCCGGTGGGCGGCAAGCCCGCGGATTCCCATCTTAGATTAATTCCCAAAGCCGGAAGGACCATCACCAAAGGGTGTGCCCGGCTCACCGACCCGTCCCACCGCCCAATTCTACGATTCAGTAGGCGGGAAAAATGCCAGGCAAGTTTCACATAAAGCCGGCCCGCCGCACTGCGGGCGTGTCGTTGCTGGAACTGTGCGTGGTGCTGGGGGTGATGCTGGTGGTGGCGGCCAGCGCCCTGCCCACCATGATGACGGCGGTGCAGCAGTATCGCCTGCGCACGGCGGCCAAGGACGTAGCCGCCATGCTGCAGCGCTCGCGCATGAACTGCGTGCGCGATAACCGCCACCACACCGTGCAGGAGCGGCAGGTTGCGCAAGCAGGTATGACTTACAGCCAGCTGTTCCTCGATCGGAATGCAAACGGCAGCTACGACGGGGCCGAGCCGGTGGTGCAACTGCCCCTCGGCGTGCGCTTCAACAGCGCTTCCGCGCCCGCGCTTTCCACGGCCACGCTGGGCTACACCCCGCAGCCTTCCTCCACCGCGCTCAGCTTCAACGGCATGGGCCTGCCCTGCGTGATGCGCAACGGCATTTGCACCAACTGGGACGCCAATGGCAATGCGGTCGGAGTGGTCTATTTTCTGCAGGATTCGCGGCACGCCAGCTCTGCCTGGGCGGCGGTGGCGGTGACTCCGGCGGGAAGGGCGCGGACCTGGCTGTGGTCGGCGGGCAGTTCGCAGTGGGTGGCGCAATGAGGATGGCAAGAGAAGCTATGGACCCTGGGGGCACAAAGAGGCGCGGCGGGGCGGGCATGAGCATGCTGGAACTGGTGGTGGGCATGGCTGTGCTGGCGGTGGGCATGACGGCGGTGACGGCGCTGTTTCACAGCGCCCTTCTCACTAACAACCGGGCCAAGGTGGATACCAGCGCCACCATGCTGGCGCAGACGGTGCTGGAGAAGATAGCGGCCCAGCCGGCCAACCAGACCGCAACCATTTCGCTGACCGATTGCGGCGGGACTCCCACCACCTGGGTGATCGCCACCGCGGGCGCGGCCGCACCCGGCAACGGGGCCAGCCTGGACGCCAACAGCGGGGCCATTGATTTCACCCAGTCCTACGCCAGCGTCCCTGATAACTACAAAATGCAGTTTGCGGGCTGCGGGGCGGGAGGCCGGCAGATGATTTTCGACGTGCGCTGGAACGTGCAGACGGTCAGTGCCAACACTCGCATGATCACGGTGGCCGCGCGTCCCCTGGCGGCCACGGGCAGCGCCCGCCCGGTCGAATTCGCACAGCCCGTGACCCTGCGCACGATCGGAGGCACCTAATGCGGAGCGCCCGCGGCTTTACCCTGCTGGAGCTGCTGATCGTGGTGGCCATTCTGACCGCCGTGCTGGGTGTAGTGTTCACCGCGGTCACCCGCCTGCAGAAAACCTACAAGACGGAAGAAACTAAGGTGGATGCCACCCAGGCCGCGCGCACCTTTCTGGATGGCATGTCGAACGAACTGCGGCAGGCGGGATTTCCCTCGCGCCGGCTGTTCGCTCCCGGGGTGCTGGGCAATCCCACGGTGAACGATTTCAGATGCGCCGCCGGCCTGGTGCGCATTTCCGCTTCCGAGCTCTGGTTCGAAGCCGACATTGAAGGCGACGGCCAGGTGGAAAGCGTGCGTTACACCCTGACCGACAGCAACGGCACGCCTGTGACCGCGGGCAGCAGTTGTCCCTGCAATCTATGGCGCAGCCAGGTGGTGAAGGTTACGGGAGCGCCGGCCTCGCAGGCGGTGAACTACAACTCCAGCGTGGACCGAATCATTAACAGCGGCGGCGCCCTGAGCATCAGCGGAAGCACCACGTTTGCCGGCGGCACGGTAGCCAACGACCAGCTCTATGCCGCCTACAAAGCAGCGCCGCTGTTCGCGGCTTTCAACCAGAGCGGAACCGCGCTGGCTCTGCCGCTGGACCTGGCGAGCAATCCTGCCGGCATGGCGCAGGTGCGCGCCGTGACCATTACCCTGAACCTGCTGGCCAGCGCTCCCGATCCGCAAACCGGAATGACGCCCGCGCTCAGCATGAGCGCCAGCGCCAGGCTGAATAACTACTAGGACAGACACATGGCTATCGCCCGAGAACGGAAGAGGTGCGGCATAGGGGTAACGCTCCTGCTGCTGGTGG
>JBLMXE010000405.1:0-5553 GCA_050257615.1 Chlamydiota bacterium
TTGGCGACATTGTCGTCAATGGGTGTGCCGATAAAGATGATATTGTCCCGCAGCAAACGAGAATAGATGTCGTAAGCCCGTTCGCCACGTCCCGTTTGTTCAATCACCATCGGTACTAGCATCATCTGGGGATCTTTCACATTCACCTGCCTGCCACACTCCTCCCAACCACGCCGGGCTGAGTTTAGGGGAAAATCGAAAAAAGCCTGCCCTTCAGGCAGACTGATTATAGAGAAAATCGAGAGTCTTTTCGCTGCGGAGTCTGGTTCGAATTCTATCGAGGGCGCCATCACGTGTCAAACGAGCGCGCACCGATTCCACCGGCTGTTTGGCCTGTTGGGCGATGGCTTCCACCTCTTTCTCCACCTCCAGTTCGTCCACCTGGATGTCCTCGGCGTCCGCGATCTTCTCCAGTAACAACGAGGCCTTCACCTCCTGCAGCGCGCTCTGGCGCTGCCCCGCCCGCAGGCGGTCAAAGTCCATTTTCTTCAACTGCTCGGGACGCATGCCCTGCGCCACCAGGGCGCGCAGGCCACGATCCAGGCGCACATCTACCTGCCGTTCCACCATGGCCTCGGGAACTTCGAAATCGTGGCGCTGCACCAGTTGGTCCAGCAGCTTTTCTTTGCCCTCGCGTTCGGCCGTGCGGCGCTTGTCCCCCTCCAAGTGCTCCCGGACGCCCTTGGTCAGTGCCTCCAGGCCGGCAAATTCTCCCACCTGCTTGGCGAACTCGTCATTGACCTCGGGCAAGTGCTTTTGCTTGATGCCGTGAACTTTTACAGTGTAGGTAAAAGTCTTACCCGCCAGGCGCTCCTCAGAAAATTCCTGGGGGTAGGTGACATCGAAGGTGCGCTCCTCGCCCGCCGAGACGCCGCGCAGGTTCTCGGTGAATTCGGCCATGGTGTTGGCCCCGCCGATCTCTACCATCACTTCATCCACATTCACCGGCTTGGAGCCGGGCTCTTTGGGCACACCATTAAATGACACCTGGGCGAAGTCGCCGTCGGCCAGAGCCCGCCCCTCCACCGGGGTGAAGCTGGCATGCTGCTCGCGCAGATTCTTCAGGGCGTCCTCCACCTCCTGTTCGGAGACGCTGGTGTCCGGTTTCTCCACCCGCAACTCTTTGTAGCCGGAGACCTCGATTGGCGGCAGGACCTCGAAACTGGCCTTGAAGCGCAGCGGTTCGCCCTCGTGAATGTGCAGATCAGTGATGCGCGGCTGCGACACGGGGCGTAGTCCCTGCTTCTCGGCTTCTTCGCGGAAGTAGCGGGGTACAAGGTTTTCCACGATGTCGGTCTTGATGTCTTCGGCGAAGCGCTGGCGGATCAGGGTGCTGGGCACGTGTCCGCGGCGGAATCCAGGCAGGCGGGCCATCTTCTGGTAGCGCTGGATCAGAGTTTCGGTTTCGCGGGCTACTACCTCGGCGGGTACTTCCACCTGCAGCTCGCGCTTGCAGTTATCTTTGGTCTCGGTTGGGGTCACAAAGCCTCAAGCGTCACTACTTCGAATATAAGAGAGGCGCAAGGCGGGGTCAAACGGGCGAGAGGGCGCTAGGAGCCGTTGGTAAGGGCATAGGACTTAGCACCCTTACGAAGGGTCCAGGTCCGCGGACTAGAAGTAGCGTTGCGTTATCAGTAGAGAAATTGCAAGCTTGCAACGTCTTCCTCGCGACGGGGGCCTGCGCACTTGAGGGCGTGCGCGCGGTCACAGCGCCAAGACCTGTCCACTCGTAACCTGACACTATAGGCGAGGAGGACCGTATGTCAGCCTCGTATATCTCGCCGTGCGCCACAATTGACTCCCTCCCGCGTCGTGCGCCTGGATGTGCCGGGCTGCTGCAGCTTCCATCCTTTGTGACCGATCGCCGTACTTTCCTGAAGGCGGCCGCTGTGCCGGCGGCGGCCGCATGTCTGGGACCATGGCTGGCTGCGCCTGGAAGCGCTGCCGGCCTGGGCGACGACGAGGAATCGCGTTACATCGCCGAAGCCAGGTATTACAGCAAACTTCCCAACAAAACGGTGCAGTGCCAGCTCTGCCCTCGCCAGTGCGTGGTCAGCGAAGGCAAGCGGGGGCACTGCCGCGTGCGCGAAAACCGCGGCGGCAAATACTACACCCTGGTACATTCCCGCGTGTGCACGGCCCACATTGATCCCATCGAGAAAAAGCCTTTTTTCCATGTTTATCCCGGCGAGCGGGCGCTTTCCATTGCCACCGGCGGCTGCAATGTGAATTGCAAGTTCTGCCAGAACTGGGAAATCTCGCAGGCTAAGCCAGAGGACTTGCGCGCGCAGTACTTCTCGCCGCAACAGCTGGCCAAAATCGCGAAACAGAACGACTGCGTGACGCTGGCCTACACATACAGCGAGCCTATCGTCTTCTATGAATACATGAGTGATGCTGCTGATGGGGCTCACACTCAGGGGATTAAAAGCGTGGTAGTTTCCAACGGCTTCATCCGGCAGGAGCCGCTGCGCGCGCTGTGCGGACGGGTGGACGCCATCAAGGTGGACCTGAAGGCGTTCTCGGAAAAGTACTATCGCGAGGTGGTGAACGGCGAGCTCAAGCCGGTGCTGGAGACGCTGGTCACAGTACGCAAGCAAGGAAGATGGCTGGAGATTGTTTACCTGGTGGTGCCCACTTTGAACGATCGCGATGAGGAGTTTCGCGACATGTCACGCTGGATCAAGGCGGAGCTGGGGCCGGACGTGCCCATTCACTTCACGCGTTTTCAGCCCCTGTACCTGCTGCGTAACCTGCCGCCCACGCCCGTGCCCACGCTGGAGCGAGCCAAGGCCATCGCCGACGCCGAGGGGTTGCACTACGTTTATTTGGGCAATGTTCCCGGTCATCCCGCCGAAAACACCTACTGCCCCAAGTGCCGCCACCTGGTAATTGAGCGCGCCGGCTTCACCATCGCAAAAATGCAGCTCAAGAACGGCAGTTGCCCAGGCTGCCAGCACCCGATTCCGGGCGTGTGGAAAGCCTGAAGACAGATCGGAACACGAGCATGACCGCCGCTTTCAAATCAATGCGCCGGGTTGTCCCCACGCTCTTCTTGGTGCTGGCCGCAGCGGTGGCGGTCGGACTCTTTGCCGGCGACCGTTCCGGGGTGCGCGCGCCCGCCGTGGCCGGCTCCTTCTACCCGGCCGATCCCGCCCAGCTGGCCAAAACTGTGGACACGCTGCTGGCCCGGCCCGGCCCACAGCTGGACGCGCAGAGTGTGGTCGCCATCATTGCTCCCCACGCTGGATATGAGTTTTCCGGCAGTGTGGCCGCCACCGGCTACAGCGCGTTGAAAGGCAGAAAGGTGCGGCGGGTGGTGGTGATCGCGCCTTCGCACTATGAAAGCTTTGGCTATTCGTCGGTGTACGACGGCGAGATCTACGCGACCCCGCTGGGTGAAGCCCCCGTGGACCGCGAATTCGGGCGGCGGCTGGCGGCGCAGAGCTCCCTGATCAAATTGGCCAAGAACGGCCACATCTCATCCGGCGACCGGGGGGAACATGCGCTGGAAGTGGAGCTGCCCTTCCTGCAGCGCACGCTGGGAAGTTTTCAGCTGGTGCCGGTGGTGATGGGCGAGCAGGACTACCAGGCCAGCCGCGCCCTGGGCACAGCGCTGGCCAGGCTGATTACCGGGCCGGACACGCTCATCGTGGCCAGTTCCGATCTTTCCCACTTTCACCCTTATGACCAGGCGGTGCAGCTCGACCGCGCCACCCTGGGAGCCATTGAGCAGGGGGACTACCTCACGCTTTCGCACAATCTGGAGAGCCGGACATGGGAAGCTTGTGGCGGCGGCCCTATTGTGGCAGCCATGATCGCCGCCGAACGCCTGGGCGCCACCCAGGTTAAGGTGCTGAAGTATGCCAACTCCGGCGACATTACCGGCGACCGCGGGCGCGTGGTGGGTTATGGTGCTGTAGCTTTTTTGCGTTCACCGCAGAAGGCGCAAAAGCCCGGCGGCCAGCGGATTGCTTTCAGCCGCGATGAGCAGCAGCAATTGCTCAAGCTGGCCCGTCAGTCGGTGGAAACAGCGGTGCGCGAAGGCAAACTCCTCGATCCGCCGGCCACGAGCGATGTGTCGCTTGCCGCTGCCCGAGGCGCCTTTGTCACACTCACCAAGAAATCGCAGCTGCGCGGCTGCATTGGCTACACCGTGCCGATCAAGCCGCTTTATCTTACGGTGCGCGACGTGGCCGCCTTCGCCGCCCTGCGCGACAGCCGCTTCCCGCCAGTGCGGGACAGTGAGCTGAGCGATCTGGAGTATGAAATCTCGGTGCTCACCCCCTTCCGCCGCATGCAGGGCATGAACGAGTTGCGCATAGGCGAGCATGGGCTGCTGGTGCGCAGGGGTGAGCAGATCGGCGTGCTTCTGCCGCAGGTGGCCACCGAGCAGCACTGGGATAAGCGGACGTTCCTGGAACAGGCATGCCTGAAGGCGGGATTGCCGGAGAATGCCTGGCGCGACCAGGAGACCGATGTGTTCCTGTTTTCGGCCACCATCTTCGGCGATCATGACCGCCCCTGACCAGAATTGATCCGCGTTCTCCGCGTTTATCAGCGGAAAAGAAGTTCTCCGCGTCCTCTGCGTTAAGCTTTTGATCTTCCAGGTTGTAGCGACATGATCGCCATGGCCGAGGGCGCCAAATTGACTAGCGCGATCAACTCGCCGGTCCTGAGGAATCCAAAGACGGGCACCAGGTAGGCGCTGATGAGCAGCGCGCCCACACATGCGCCCGCCAGGTCGACCGCATAGAGAGTTCCCGGGTGGGGCGTTGCGTGCTCCTCGAAATAAATTCGGTTGGCCAGGGGGAATTGATAGCCGCCCAACGTGCCCGCCAGTACAGCCAGGAGCGGAAAGATGGCAGTGCTGGTCGCAGCTGACAGCGCAAAGCTGCGCGTCGAAGCCAGGCCCGCGAGTACAACGTAGAAGAACAGGGGCGATACTGTGGCCAGAAGTTGCGTGATCACCAGCCGGCGCATGGGGGCTTGCGGGTGAACTTCAGACGGTTGTCGCAACCAGCGCAGCGCTCCCCAGCTTCCCAGCGCCATGCCTGCCATGAAGGCCGCAATGATGACCGCCAGCTGCTGGTACACATAGCCGTAGATGGCCTGGAAGCCCAGCAGCAGGAGCACTTCCAGCGCAAGCAGGGTGAATCCCATGGCCGCCACGCAGAATGCGGCGCTGCCGCGCCTGCCGCCTTTGCCGCGCCAGAAAAACCAGCCGACCACAACCACTATGATCAACACTGCCACTTCCATCGCCCGCCGGAAGGGGACCGCGGCCAGGCTCGCGAATAGCTGCCTATAAGTGTCGCTGAACTGCCCGCTCCACAGCACGACGTCAAAATAGTAGGCAATGGGTGCGAAGTCGCGATTCACCTGTGTGCCGCCTTGCGGCGCCAGTTGTTGCTCCAAGTCCGCAACCCGGTCGGGCGCCAGTCGAAACGGCAGATAGTATTCGCGCACGTAGGCGGTCTGCAGGCGCCGTGCCCGCAGCCGGCTCACTAGCTCATCCGGGCTGGTGGTGAGGGTTCCGAGGCGGTTCGAAGC
>JBLMXE010000406.1:0-8119 GCA_050257615.1 Chlamydiota bacterium
TAGGCGTATTTGCCCAGGTAAGCATTGACGCCTTTGCGGAACACATCGGGACCGACGTAACCCTCCACCATGCGCAATACCGCCGCACTCTTGTTGTAGGAAATTACGTCGGCGAGTTCCAGGGCCTGGGCCGGAGTCTGTACTTCCTGGTGAATGGGGTGGGTGGAGTTCAGCGAGTCCACGGCCATGGCCTGCGCCGCCGACTGCACGTCGTCGGTGGCCATGTTCCACTCCGGCTTCCAGGCGGCGACGGGCTTGGCCGACATCCAGGTGGCGAATCCTTCATTAAGCCAGAAGTCGTCCCACCACTTCATGGTGACCAGGTCGCCGAACCACTGGTGAGCCATTTCGTGGGCCACGCCATCCTGCGCCACCACCTTCTGCAGAAAATAAGAGCTGCTCTTGGGATCCACGAAATAAAACAGGTCGCGGCCGATGATGCAGCCCACGTTCTCCATGGCGCCGGCGGAGAAATCAGGTACGCCGATGATGTCGAGCTTGCCATAGGGATACTTGATGCCGAAGTAGTGATTGTAATAGCTGAGGGAGTATTCCGCGGCCTGCAGGGCAAAATGCCCGCGGCCCTTCTGCTCGGGCGTTCCGCAAACGCGAATTGGAATGCCGTCAGCCTGGCCTGCCTCGCATTGAAACTCGCCTACCGCCAGCGCCAGCAGATACGACGACATTTTAGGGGTGGTAGCAAACTTCACCGTGTGCTGATCCGGGCCCGGCCCGGGCGTGTCGGACAGAACCTTGCCATTGGAGATGGCCATGTCGCTCTTGGGCACCACCGCCGTCAGCTCAAAAGTAGCTTTCATGTCGGGCTGGTCAAAGGAAGGAAAGGCGCGGCGGGCGTCAGCCGGCTCGAACTGCGTGACCCCGTACTTGCGGTTACCGACCGTGCTCAGATAAAAGCCGCGCAGCTCATTGTTCAGAATGCCGGTGTAGCGAATATGAATGGTCGCGTTACCGGCAGCCAGCGGTTGAGCAACCGTGAGCGTGGCCGTTTCCGCCTTGGGATCGGTCGCGACCCGGGCGGTCTGAGTGGACCCCTTCTGGGCGATGCTCGCTTCGCCAAAGGTGATTTCAGCGGCATTCAGCGTAATGGTGGAAGTGGGCTGTGCCACCTGCACGCGAATGGTCTCGTCGCCGTCAAATTTATCGGTTTGGAAATTAGGGGAGAGCGTGAGCTGATAGTTTTCCGGCAGTACGGTTCGGGGCAGTTGTTGAGCTCCTGTGAGAGTGGCAAGGCACAGGAACAACAGAACCGGGATGTTCTTCATAATGTCTCCGACGCGCCAAGCCTCAAAAGGGTAGCAGAATCTT
This sequence comes from Chlamydiota bacterium, assembly GCA_050257615.1. Taxonomy (GTDB): domain Bacteria; phylum Acidobacteriota; class Terriglobia; order Terriglobales; family Acidobacteriaceae; genus JAICWP01. Next base: position 1,327 of record JBLMXE010000406.1, read on the forward strand.
CTACGTAATCGGGGTTGCCGAAGTTTCAGAGCCGTCGGCTCAGATACAATCAGTTTTTCCAGGAGGACCGCATGGCTGCGCTCAAAATCGGAGATGCCGCGCCGGATTTTGATGTACCCGCGCTGATAGGTGGCATCAAGCAGAGATTCCGACTGCGCGATCACCGTGGCAAGAAGAACGTGGTGATCGCCTTCCATCCCCTCAACTGGACTCCGGTTTGAGCCCAACAGATGGCGGCCTACAACGCGGATCTCGCCAAGTTCGCCGCCCTCGATGCCCAGGTCGTGGGCATTAGCGTTGACTCTATCTACAGCACCGCCGCCTGGGAGAAGGAAATCGGGCCGCTGGAGTACGCCCTGGCTGCCGATTACTGGCCGCACGGCGAGGTAGCGCAGAAGTTCGGCGTTTTTCGCAACCTCGGCGAGTTTGCCGGCATTAGCGAGCGCGCCGTGTTCGTGGTGGACAAAGAGGGGAAGATCGCGTTCAGCGAAGTCTACCCCATCGAGCAGTTGCCGGAGACGGCGGAACTCTTCAGCGTGCTGGAAAAACTCAAATAGTTTCCAGTTTCCAGTTTCAAGTTTCGAGTAAGCACTTGGCACTTGGCATTTAGCATTTGGCCCGTCAGCGGTGTTGCCGTGGTCTGGACGAGCCATTGCCGGCCCAGCGCCAATTGCGAAGTGCTGGTTCTTGCCGTCTATGTACTATTCCACCTTCAGCCTCCCGTCGTGTAAGCTTTCTATTCTTTTGCGCAACCAGCGCGGGGAGCGGACATGCAACGGCGGGCCACGGCAGTCCTCATTCTCACCACACTTTTTCTGATCCTGGGAGCCGGTGAAAATCAGGATCGCGCCCAGGCCGCCGGACCGGAGGCAGCTTTCCCCGCCACCATCACCGGTTTCTTTCACCCGGCCCAGGAAGTGAAATGGGAAAAGCTCTTCCTGGCCGTGCCTGACCCCAAGAAGGCGGAAGAGCATCTGCGCATCCTCACCGCCGCGCCCCACATGGCGGGCACGCCCGAAGACAAGCAAACCGCTGACTACGTTGCCCAGCAATTCCGCCAGGACGGTCTCGAAACCGAAATCGTCGAGTACAAAGTGTGGATGAACTATCCGAAGGAGATCAGCGTGGATGTGGTGGCGCCGGAGGAGCTCAAAATGCATGGCCCCACCCGCGAGCACGTTTCCGACGACAGCTTTCAGGACGATCCCCGTGTGGTCACGCCCTTCAGCGAATATTCGCCCTCCGGGGACGTAGAGGCCGATGTAGTTTATGCCAACTATGCACGTCCGGAAGATTTCGACAAGCTGCGGCAGATGCACGTGGATGTGCGCGGCAAGATTGTGATCGCGCGCTACGGCCAGAACTTCCGCGGCGTGAAGGCCTACGTTGCCCAGGAGCACGGCGCCGCCGCGCTGATTATCTATTCCGATCCTATGGACGACGGCTACTTCAAAGGCGAGGCCTATCCCAGGGGTCCGTGGCGTCCGGCGACCGGCATGCAGCGCGGCTCCATCGGCTACATGTTCGAGTTTGCCGGCGATCCCACCACGCCGGGTGTGGCTTCGCTTGCCGGCCTGCCCGATTCGCAGCGCATTCCGCCGGCCAAGTCAGCGGCCCTGCCCCGAATCCCCACTACGCCCCTTTCCTATCAAGATGCTGAACCCATCCTTGCCCACCTGGGAGGGGAGGTGTCGCCCCGCGGATGGCAGGGCGCTTTGCCTTTCACCTATCACGTGGGCCCGGGGCCGGTGCGCGTGCGCCTGCACCTGCAGCAGGATTATCAGTACCGCACCATCTGGGACGTGATTGGCCGCATCCCTGGCAGCCAGCAGCCCGAGCAGTGGGTGGTGGCGGGCAATCACCGCGACGCCTGGGTGTATGGCGCGGTGGACCCCAACAGCGGCACCACGGCGCTGCTGGAAGCGGCTCGCGGATTGGGCGAGCTGCTGCATGCCGGCTGGAAGCCCAGACGCACCATCGTGCTGGGCAGCTGGGACGGGGAGGAGCAGGGCCTGATCGGCTCCACGGAATGGGCGGAGCAGCACGCCTCCGAGCTGGCCAATGCGGCCGCCTATTTCAATGTGGACGTGGCGGTTTCAGGAATGAACTTTGGCGCCTCGTCTGTTCCTAGCCTGAAACGCTTCATCCAGGAGGTGACCATGGCCGTGCCCAGTCCCAAAGGGGGGACGGTTTACGACGCCTGGCGCAAGGCGCCGGAAAAGCGCACCGGGCCCACGCAGCAGCCCAATGCCGCCGACTTAAGCGGCTCCCAGAATCGTCCTCCGGCGGTGGAGGGCTCCGGCCCGCCGGTTGGCGACTTGGGCAGCGGCTCCGATTACACCGCCTTCCTGCAGCATCTGGGCGTGCCCTCGGTGGACATCGGCTCCAGCGGACCCTACGGCGTGTATCACTCGACTTTTGATGATTTTGAGTACTTCAAGAAATTTACCGACCCCACCTTCGCCTACGAACAGGAGATGGCGCGCGTTTATGGCCTGGAAATTCTGCGCATGGCCGACGCCGACGTTCTGCCCTTCGACTACACGGAATACGGCAAAGAGATCGGGGCCTATCTGAAGGCGGCCGAAGCCAAGGCGCAAGCCCGGTTCGGCAAGAGTGCTCCGGATTTCACTGCCGCCCTGCAGGCTGCCCAAAACCTGCAAGCCGCCGGGGCTGCGGTCGCGACAGTGCAAAAGAATGCACCAAAAAGTGCAGAACGATTAAACAAGGTGCTCACGGAGGCCGAGCGCGCCTTCCTCCTGCCCCATGGACTGCCTAACCGGCCCTGGTACCGCCATGCCATCTATGCTCCGGGGGTTTATACAGGTTATGCCGCTGTCGTGATTCCGGGGGTTAATGAGGCCATTGATGCCGGCGACCGCCAGCGCACAGATAGTCAACTGGCAGAACTGGCCAATGTGGTCAATCTGGCAGCCAAAATGCTGCGCAGTTTCCACTAAAGAAAAAATTTCAGTTGGCCGCGTTGCAACGCCCGGGAAAGCGCTACACTGTTGTCCTCTGGCCGGACGGTGATAAGAATTTTTTGCCTGGTCTGGCCACCCGGCTGGTCTGCCGTGCGTCTAAGCACTTTGCCTCGTTTGTTCAGGTAGCAGTCCACCTCCAGACCAGCCGCGAGGAGTGCGCATGCCCGTTGCCCGGATTATTTCTTCCTCCTTCGAAGATGCGCTCCAGTTCGCGGATTACTTGCGGCCTCTTTTTGACACCGTGGAAATTGCCCAGCCGGGGCGCGCTTCCGATACCGCGGTGGACCTGGAAGTCAATCTGGAACTGTGCACCCCGCAAGAAGCCTGGCGGCAGATCGCGGAATTGAGCCGGGAGCCTAATGGCGAGATTTTCGTTGCTCCCGGCGCCCTGTTTTCGGAGGCGGAACAGCCGGGCGCGTTAGCGGTGGTTACTCCGGAGTTGGAAACGGGCACGGCGAAGGAGGCGGGACAGGTATTGGAGAGTGTCAGCGAAGAGGTGGAGGCCGCTATTGAGCAGGCCGGCGCCGCGGTGGTTAAAGCCGCCGGTTCGAACGGTTCCGGAACTCATAAGGCACCTTCCGGTGCGGCCGCAGGGGAAGAAGAAGTCAACTGGCTGGGCCGGGCTCGCGAATCCCTCCGGCAATGGCTCGCGGTCCGTGCCTTGCTGCGGGAAATCAGGCAAATGCAGCAGCAGGAACGGGAGCAGGAGCAGCAGCGGCAGCGGCAGATGGCGCTGCAGTTCGAGCGTGAGCGCCGGGACCGGGAAGTGCGGGAGCTGGCCGTGGCGCGCGTCACCGAGCAAGAAGCGGCGGCAATTCCGGAAACGGAGCAGCCGGCACTGGAGCCCGAAGCTATCCTGCAACGACAGGCCACGGAGGAAGAGGAACGGAGGAAGGCGGAACAGGAAGAGGCCATCCGCCGCGGGCGCTTCGTGGCGGAAATTCTGCGCCGCAGGGCACAAGAGCAGTCGTTGGATGCCGATACGGCGCCAGTGGAATTTGAGACTGTACCGGCGGAGTCGTTCGCTGCCGAAGTCGAAACCGCACCCATCGTGCGATTCGGCGGGGGACGGAGAAGCGATCGTCTACGGCCGGCGATGGCGCTGGCAGGAGTTACCAGCGTGCTGCTCATGGCGGCGTTGGTGGGCTACGCTCACCGCCGGCCGGCTTCGCCTGTTCCAGCATCGGTGCTGGAGCGCTCCAGCGCGGTCGAGCAGAAGGTGCCATTCGGCCCGGCAGTAATGCCCGCTGCCGCCCCGGAGCCAGCGCCGGTAGTGCAGACGCCGATGGAGGCGGTGCTGGAGTCCCCTCCTGCTCCTGAGAAACGCGGCTTTCAACGTGACTTCCGCCGCGTGCGGGTAGACCGGCATGAGGTGGATTATGTGGCTGACGATGTAACCGTGCGCCACTTCAATTACGGGTCGCCCCGCACAAGTCTCACCCATCCCGCTACTGCCGTTCCCGTCCGCGTCAGCAGCGGCGGCGTCAAGCAGATTTCTGACATGGATTGATTCGTTTTTGTGTAGGGACAGCCGCCCCCGCTTGAATTACGTGGGGACAGGCAGCCTCGCCTGTCCGGGCGGGCGAAGCCCGCCTCCTTCTTCACGACGCGCTCTTTTCTGCTGCGAACTTCTCCACCAAGCCGGAATAGTCCGTTTTCTCCAGCCCGTGGACTTCCTTGTTGTACTCATCCACTTTTGACGAGTAGTTCATGGAGCAGAACTTGGGCCCGCACATGGAGCAGTAGGCCGCGCTCTTGTAGTAGTCGTCGGCCAGGGTTTCATCATGCATGGAGCGGGCGGTTTGTGGGTCGAGGGAGAGCTCGAACTGCTTGTCCCAATCAAAGGTGTAGCGGGCAAAGCTGATGGCGTCGTCGCGGTCGCGGGCGCCCGGCCGGTTGCGGGCCACGTCGGCGGCGTGGGCGGCGATCTTGTAGGCGATGATGCCGTCCTTTACGTCCTTTTCGTTGGGCAGCCCCAGGTGCTCCTTGGGCGTTACGTAGCACAGCATGGAAGCCCCGAACCAGCCGATCATGGCCGCCCCGATGGCGGAAGTGATGTGGTCGTAGCCGGGCGCGATGTCGGTGACCAGCGGCCCTAGCGTATAAAACGGCGCGGCGAAACAGTACTCTACTTCCTTATCCACCTGCTCCTTGATCTTATGCATGGGCACGTGGCCGGGGCCTTCGATCATGACCTGCACATCGTGCTCCCAGGCTTTGCTCGTCAGTTCGCCCAGGGTGCGCAGCTCGGCGAATTGCGCTTCGTCGCTGGCGTCGGCCAGGCAGCCGGGGCGCAGGCCATCGCCCAGTGAAAACGACACATCGTGCTTCTTGAAAATCTTGCAGATGTCGTCAAAGCGCTCGTAAAGAAAATTCTGCTTACGATGATGAGCCATCCACTGCGCCAGGATGGCGCCGCCCCGGCTCACAATGCCGGTAATGCGCTTGTGCACCAGCGGCAGATACTGGATGAGCACCCCGGCGTGAATCGTCATGTAGTCCACGCCCTGCTCCGCCTGCTCCTCGATTACTTCCAGCATTACTTCCGCGCTCAGATCCTCAATGCGCTTCACCCGGCTGACCGCCTCGTAGATGGGCACGGTGCCGATGGGCACGGGAGAGTGCCGCAGGATGGCTTCGCGGATCTGGGGGATGTCGCCGCCGGTGGAGAGGTCCATCACCGTATCTGACCCGAAATGCACCGCGGTATGCAGCTTGCGCAGTTCTTCCTCAATGTTGGAGGTAACGGCGGAGTTGCCGATGTTGGCGTTGATCTTGCACTTCGAAGCCACGCCGATGGCCATGGGCTCCAGCTCGGGGTGATTGATGTTGGCGGGGATGATCATGCGCCCGCGTGCCACCTCGTCGCGCACCAACTCAGGCGTGAGCTTCTCGCGCCGGGCCACGTACTCCATCTCTTCCGTGATTACACCCCGCCGCGCGTAGTGCATCTGGGAGAAATTCTGGTCGCCGGATTCGGACGCCGACTGCCGCCGGCGCGCAATCCACTCCGCCCGCAGCTGGGCGGCGGGGCTAAAACCGTTGCTGACACTCTTCTCGTCCTTGATCGCTTCCATCACAGCACCCCTGAGGCGAATATCTAAATTCTCAATTATACGCCGGGCATTTTGGGACGATTCCCATATGGGCGATGTGAACCACCAGTTGCGCGGAGCGTCGGGAACCGAGCCCGAGAACTGTCAGTCGAGTAATCACCCCATCAACTTGCCGGGACTCCGCCAGTCCGAGTACTTACGATTCAAGTTGTTGGCACGCTCTCGGACCGCGTGGTTGGCCCAGTCAACAGCATCGGAAATTACTCTCTCAAAGTCACCTTCATCGTCGTAGCTGAAATCTCGGATAAACGAAACCTCATCCCCGATATCCGCTTGCATTGCGGTGGCTGGTTTCCCTTTTCGTCTCAGCACAGCAGTGACGAACTTCAAATCGTGACATATTTCAAGCTCTTTTATGTGACCGGACGGGGCTAGATCGTCGGCTAGAACGAATCGGGAGATCGTGGCGTAGGTTACCATTTTTTCTGTGAGGGTCTGCTCCTCAATGTCTGGATACTCATCGAGTATGAGTCCTGTGAGCATTTTGTCGGCCAAGGCTTGCTTAATACGATGCAATCTCTCTCGCTGATCCCCGTATTTGCCGAGGACTAGTACGTACTTTTTCTTACAGCGGGCGGCATTCATGAGGGTACGGAAATGGTCCGGCATGATCAGTTCCCTAATTACGTACTCCTTTCCTTGTAGCGCTTTCTGAAAGAAGTCGCCTCCCAGTATTACGGGGCCGTTGTAGGT
>JBLMXE010000407.1:0-2609 GCA_050257615.1 Chlamydiota bacterium
TCGGGGCGGTAACGCAGCAGGTCGTCGGTCATGACCCAGCCATTGTACTGTCCAGCCGCGATTTCTTCATGGCCAGGTAGAAGAGGGTAAGCACCACCACGTAGATGATGCCGCTGATGACGATCAGGTGGGAGTAGAACCAGGTGCCAATCAGCGAGGCCAGCACAATCACCATGCCGGCCGCTGAAAGCCACACCCGGCCGCTCGGGCGCATGGGCAAGGCCGCCAGTTGCGCGGGTGAAAGCCTGCGGCGAAAGGAAATATGGGAGGACAGTGTGACCAGCCAGACCAGCATGACGCCGAAAAGGGCGGCGCCCAGCAGGGAAACGTAAGCTGACTGTGGCGCCCAGCGTTCAAAAATCAGTGCCAGGATGATTCCGAAACAGGAAGCCAGCAGCGCCAGAAGTGGCGCGCCCGCGTGCGTAAGCCGGCCGAAGCGGGCGGGAGCATAGCCGCCGCGCGCCAGGGAAAACAACATGCGTGAATCCACATACAGGCTGGCGTTGGCGCCGGAGAGCGCCGCGGTGAGCACCACGAAATTCATCAGGTGGGAGGCGGCGGGCAGGCCGGCGATGCGGAAGACGGTCACAAATGGGCTCTCTTTCACCCCTGCGCCGTTCCACGGCATGACTCCCACCAGGATGGAGATGGCGCCGAGATAAACAAAGGTGAGAATCCCAAAGGTGGTGAGCACGGCGCGCGGCATGTCGGAGGCGGAACGCGATTCGCCGGAGGAGACGGCCACCATTTCCACGCCGGCAAAGGTAAACAGCGCGAACGACATGGCCGCTCCGGGCGCCCACACGCCTTTGGGGAAGAAGCCGCCGTGAGCCGTATATTGCGGCGTTACGCGGCCGCCGAACAGGAAGGCTGCGCCGACCACGATAAAGGCGACGACCGTTACCAGTTTCACCATGGCGAACCAGTACTCGATTTCGCCAAATCCGCCCACCGTGCGCAGGTTAATCCCCACCAGCAAGGCGGAAAAAATAAGCACCCAGACGATGGCATGTACCTGGGGCAGCCAATAGGACATGTAAGTTGCGGCCGCCACCATCTCACTGCCGATGGCGATGGCCAGGGCAATCCATAGCCCGTACCGTGAGATGAACCCGGCCCAAGAATTCAAATACAGTTCCGCATAAACCCCAAACGAGCCGGCGGCCGGGTGCAGACTAGCCATTTCACCGAAGGCGACCGTCACCGTCCAGCTGATGAAGGCGGCTATCAGAAAGCTGAAGACGACGGCGGGCCCGGCGATCTGGATAGCGGCGCCGGAACCCAGCAGCAAGCCGGTGCCGATGGAGCCGCCCACACCCACCATAGCCATTTGTCCGGCGCTCAACTGCCGGTGCAGCCCGGCTTCGCGCGTATCGGAGGGGGCTTGGGCAGGAACGCCAGGGCTGGCAGGCATCTGGGCGACATTATCAGAATCAGGCCGAAGGCCCAAATTGTCGGCCGGAGGTGGCGAGGGTGCCAAGAGCCGCGGCGAACTACACTTTAGTAACCTGTGTTGTACCTCCGCTGCATTGCTGGTTACCTATGGTTCTGCCTACAATTCAGACGTCCCCCCAAGACGCACATCCATGCTTGACCTCAGCAAGCGCGCGGAAAAATCCGACATTGCGAAGCGGCGAGAAAAGGCCGAGAAGTATCTGCAAAAAGGCAAGATAACCGCGGCTCTGGAAGAATATGTCGCGATCCTGCGCGAGGATCCGGAGAACGACAAAATCCGGCAGGCAGCCGCCGACCTTTACATTCAGGTAAATGATACGCAACAGGCCGCCAAACTGCTGGGGGAACTGTTTTATCGCCAGGTAGATGCGGGCGACGGCACGAACGCCGCTCTAAGCTACAAGAAGCTGGCACGCTTTTCCAAACCCACCTTCGAGCAGACCTTCCGTTACGCGCAGTTCATCGAGGCCAGCAACAAGAAGGAAGCCCTGGAAGCCTACGAGGCGGCGCTTGCCGGCTTCACCGCGCAGCGTAACAACAAGCGGGCCCTGGCGGTGCTGGAACGGATTGTGTTCCTGGATCCGTCGGGACAGAACTTCTGGCGTGCCGGCGAACTGGCACTGGAAATGGGTGAGGGGAAGAAGGCGTGCATTTGCTTCCTCAGCGTTGGCGAACTGGAACAGAAATCCGGCGGCCACGCGGGGCCGTGGTATGAGCGCGCTTATCGGGCGGATACGAGCAACTCCGAGGCAGCGCTGGCCTTCGGGCGCCTGTTGGTGCGGCAGAACAAGTTCGTGGAAAGCCTGGAAGTTTTGCAGGCGCTGATCAAGAACCGGGAGAAGGCGACCTCGGAGGTGAGGGATCTTTACGGCCGCGCCCTGATAGGCAGCGGCCGCCTGGCGGAGGCGGAGCCGATTCTGTGGGAACTGTTTGAACAGAATCCGGAGCGCGTGCAGCAGATTATGGATCTGGTGGCCGCGCTGCTCGATGCCCAACAGGACGCGGCGGCGGTGGCGCTGGCCCGCAAACTGGAGCGCTTTCAGCGGGGCAAGGGCAACCGGCGCGAGTTTGTCGGGATGTTCAGCCAACTTTTGGAGCAGAACCGGCCTTCGGCGGAAATGCTGGAGTACATGGCCGAGCTGTTCAACGGCTCC
>JBLMXE010000408.1:0-8337 GCA_050257615.1 Chlamydiota bacterium
CGGTAAACAGGCCCAGGGACGCACGCTCGGCACGATTGGGGGGCATGAGCAGCAGGTCGCCTTCGCCCTGGAAATAAGCGCCGGTTACTCTGCCCAGCACGTCTTTGGTGAAACCGATAACCCCGTCATTAAAGGTGACGTGCAAATTCGGGTGCTCAATGGAAGCGCCGCGGATGTGGAATACGCGGGCGGAATCCAGGCCCACACTGCCCAACTGCTGGTAAAGCGTAGCCGCTGTGTCGGGAGGGGACGGGACTGAGGGAAGGGCCTGCGCCCCGAGGGCTGTGGTTGCCCCGGTTGCCAGCCCGGCCAGCAGGAACAAGACCCGAATATGGCCAGTTACCTTGGTCACGGTTTCAGCCACGAACGGCGCGGTTAGAATCGCGACGTGCGGGCCTGCCTGATTATCGTCCTCATCTCGGCGATTTGCGCGCCTGCCGATACCATTTACCTGAAGAACGGCCGCCGAATCCTGGCCGACCGCGTACGCCAGGACGCCACTCACGTCGAATACGACATTGGCGACAATTCCTATGCTATCCCCAAATCGCTGGTGGATCACGTGGACGCTAGCGGCATGCCGCCCACTGAGGGCGCCGACGCCGCGACGGGGGCGCAGAAACCGGCTGCGGAAATGCCGGCCTTCACTCCCAGCGTAAGCGTGGATGACAGCCAGGTAGCAGTCTCGGTCATCAAAGACGGGCGGGTAGATACCTCGGTGCTGGATTCCCTGGACCGCTCCGGTAACGCTCAATTGGCTGCTGCCGGATACTTTCTGGCGGGCAGGCATGAGGAAGAAGCCGGCCACCGCCAGCAGGCCCAATCCTACTTCCAGCATGCGCTCGGCTTAACTCCCGATAACGCCGCCATCCTGACCCACTACGCCGCCGTGCTGTTGCAGAGCGGAAACTACCGGCAGGCGCTGGACACGGCCCGGCAAGCCGCCCTTCTGGCCCCCGACTCGCCCGATGCCTTTACCGTGCTCGGGTTTGCCCAGTTCATGTCCGACCGCAGCCAGGACGCCGTCCGCTCCTGGAAGCGCTCGCTGCAGCTGCGGCCGGATGGCACCGTGCAGCAATACCTGGCCAAGGCACAGCGCGAGGTCAAGACCGAAGCCGATTTCTCCGAGCGCGAGACCGGGCACTTCACCCTGCGCTATGAAGGGCGGCAAACCTCGGACGAGTTCCGCCGCCAGCTGCTGCAGGCGCTGGAAGCCGATTACAGCGATCTCGCCGGCCGGTTCGGCGGCGAGCCGCGCTACAGCATCCCCGTGGTGCTCTACACCGATCAGGAATTCTTTGACGTCACCCAGGCGCCCGGCTGGACCAACGCCATCAACGACGGTAAGCTGCGCATTCCGGTGAGCGGCCTGACGGAGATGACCCCCGATCTGGCCCGCGTGCTCAAACACGAACTGGCGCACTCGTTTATCAATCAGCTCAGCGCCGGACGGTGCCCGCAGTGGCTGCACGAGGGCATCGCTCAGCTGGTGGAGCCCCGCAGCTCAGCGCCTTTTGGCCAGCGCCTGGGGCAGATGATGAGCGATCATCAGGCCTTGCCCTTCAACATGCTGGAAGGCAGCTTTATCCGCTTCACTACGCCGGAGGCCCGCCTGGCTTACGACGAATCGCTGGCCGCCGCGGAGTACATTCGCGACACCTACGGCATGGACGACCTGGTCCGCATCCTGCAGCGCATCTCCCAGGGCAGTTCCACCGAAGCCGCCCTGCGCGCCACCATCCACTGCGACTACGCGGGGCTGGAGAACGAGGTAGGCAGTTTCCTGCAGGAGAAATATGGGAAATAGAGGGCCTGAGGTTCGCCGCTTGCAGGCGCATGCCAGGAAGCAGATTTCCCTGACTTCGCTTCACTTGGCGTCGCAATAATTAAGTATTGTTGATCTAGTCGCAGCCAATTCAGCTCATGCGGTGGCCATCTTCGCAGACCAGCTCTTTACGAATTCTCCGAAGCGGTCGAGCGCCGTGGAGAAATTGTCTCCGGCGGCGGCAAAGCCCAGGCGGAAATGGGAAGGCGCATCGAAGCAATCGCCGGGAGCCAGCAGGATTCCACGTTCGGCGGCGGCCTGGCAGAAGGGGCGAGCATTCTCTCCGCTGACCAGCCAAGGGAACGCGGTCATGCCGCCTTGGGGCGGAATCCAGCCGAATAGGTCGCGATGGTCGGCCATGAAGCGCTCGAGGAGCTTGAGGTTTCGGGTGGCGGCTTTCTGGGCCTTGCCGAGCACGACGTCACGGTTGCGGATGGCGACTTCGGAAAGAATTTCTCCGGTGGTGGTGTTGGAGATGGAGAAGTAGGCGCGCGCCGTCCAGTACTGCTGGCGGCGCTGGGCGTCGTGCTCGATCATCCAGCCCGTGCGCACGCCGGCAATCGAAAATGCCTTCGACAGGTCGGAGATCACGGTAGCGTGCGGCAGGCGCGCCGCCGATTGCGTTGGCCTTCCGTGGTAGATGGGATGGTAGACCTCATCACACAGCAATTGGATTCCGCGCTCGGCGGTGAAGCGGTGCAGGGCTTCCATTTCGCCGTCGCCGATGGTCGCACCCGTGGGGTTGTGCGGGCTATTCACCAGGATGAGCCTGGTGTTTAAGTCGGCGAGCCGCTTGATCTCTTCCGGGTCAATGCGAAAGCCGTTCTCGCGGCGCACGTGATAGAAGCGGGTTTCCACGCCAAGAGATTCCGGGAGCGCCGAGAAAGTAGTGAATCCAGGCAGCGGGAGGATCACGTTTGCGCTCGGCTCTGCGGCCAGCCACATCAGGGCCACGAGCGCCTCGGAGGCGCCGGTCACGATTTGGACGGCTTCCACCGGGACACGCTGCATTTCAGCGATCGCTTCACGCAGACTGTCGGCGCCCGCGGGGCGGCTGTACACCAGGTTGTGGTTCAGGAAGCGGTGGCGGGTTGCGTGGTCGGCGAGGGCAAGGATGTCACTTACCGTCCAGGTCGGTCCGGTGCTCGCGGCGAGGTTGAATTCTATGTCGTGTTCGTACTGGTCAAGCCAGGCATCGAGCAGGAAGGGCTTGAGTTGCATGCGAGCACCTCGAGAAGAGCTTAGTTCGTGTTATTGATTCTGTCCGTCGGCGCACGGATGAATTTTTAATTTACGAGCGATAAGAATTCGGCAGCCGAACCCTTGGCCGAAACCTCGGTTGGCGGCCTGGGCCGTTCAGGGACGCCAATGCGGGCGCGTATGGCGCCGCCAAAGAGTCTCGGCGGTTGATCTTGGGTGTCGCGGCCCATAACTGATTGCCGCCACCACTCGCCTGTGCTACTTTGGCCCGCCATGCGCTTTCCCTTTAAAGGCGCTGCGTCCCGCGCCGCCCGCCGCCTGCCCCAGCGCTCGCCCCTGCCCCGGATGAAGACGGTGGAAGCGGGAGCGGAATATGCTTTCGCGCGCATGGGCGGAGATTTTTACGATTTTGTGGAAGTGGGCGCGTCGCGGCTGGCTTTTGGTTTATTCGACTTCGCCGGAAAACGCGAAGAAGCCATGGACATCGCGGCCGCAGCGCAGGACGTCTTCCGCGGCCAGGTGCCACAGCTTTTCGCCTCCGACCACGTCAACGACAACGAAGCCCTCGCCGAGCTTGCCCTCCTTTTGAACCGGGCCATCCTTGCCGCGGCCGGCGGCGTGCATCATTCGCCAGCCTTCATCGGCTGCCTCAATGAACTGGCCGGCACGATTGCGTATTGCAATGCGGGGCACACGCCAGGGCTGCTGCGGCACAATTCCGAAGTTGATCTTCTCACCGCCAATGGTGTGCCCTTTGGCCTGTTTTCCCACGCTCCCTATGACCCGCATATCAGGGTGCTGCCGGCGGGCGCCTCCCTTCTGCTGGTGTCCCGCGGGCTGATTGAAAGCAAGTACCGGGGCGAGGAGTTTGGAATGGATCACGTGAAGGACGTACTCAAGGCAATGCAGGCCACTGATGCTCCCGCCCTGTGCCGCCAGGTGCTGGACCGGGTGGAAGAATTCACTCACGCGCCCCTGCTGCACAACGATGTGACGGCGATCGCCCTGGTGAGAAAGTAGGCTTAAGGTTTCAAAGTTTCGCAGGTTTCAAGGTTTCGAAGAGCAAGTTTCAATTTCCAGTTTCGAGTTTCAAAACCAGAGTAGCTTGCCCGAAACTTGAAACTCGAAACTGACAGAATTCAGTTTGATCCGTGTGATCTGTCGCCGGTTTTGACCGGGGCCAATTCATCTGCCGTGACGAAGAGCGGCTCAATATCTACCGGGATGTCATGCAGCCGGTCTAAAGCCTTCTGCACCTCCGGCCGGATCACCCCGTAGTGATCGAGCATCTGCTTGGCGCCCGCGTAATTTCCTTCCGCTTCGATAGTCAGGAATTCGTGGTCCAGGTCGCGCACCGCATCTTTGACCTTGGCCATGTTCACAGAGAAAGTGCCGTCGGGATTGGCCACGAAACCACCCTTATCCAGCAGATAGTTGAGCTGCACGGCTGTGCCTTCGCCGTGCGCCTCGTTCAGGCCAAAGCGAATGCTGCGGAAGGCGGAGGCAAGAAAAGTGGTATAGAGCTGGCGCTGGGCTGCTTCATCGCTGGGCAGCACGCCGGTTAAGCCCATCTGCTGCGCGTGATCCATCATGTACTGCAACGCGAACAGGCCGGTAACGTCGGCCTTGGCTTCCTCAATGGCTGAGTAAAGCTCCTTGAGTTCTTTGCGCGGCGAAGTGTCGCGGCCCTGCGCCTTGATCTGCTGCGGCCCCAGCCCATGCATCAGTTCGTGGGCCACGGTGTGGGTAAAAAACATCTCGAAGCTGACGTCTTTCTGTTCCGCTGGGGGAAGCACGCGGCGTGAGATCGGAATCAGCGCAGCCTCAAACTTGGCTTCCTGGATGTTCTTCAGCATCACCCGCTTGCTACCCTTCTGCTGTACTACGCGCTCGTCGTTGGGCAGGTTGTAGGCGGCGGTCTGCACGCCGTGGGCGCCGTCGCCCGCGCTCAGAATCTCGTCCACCACGCGGATGGGCGCCAGCGCTCCCAGCTTGGGACGGCGGTATTGCGGCGCTTCCGGCAGGTTGTCTTCTATTTCCTGCAGATGTTGGGCGAAGGCAGCCAGTTTCTGCGTTTCCTTTTCGTCGCGCAGGTTCACGTAGGCTTCGAAGGCTGCCTTGTAGCCGAGCAGTTCGTCGGTGTAGGTCTCATAGGGCCCAATGGTGATGTCCAGCGGCGAATCCAGGTCCATCCAGTCCAGATCGCTCTGGTAGTAATCGTTGGAGAGGAAGGCGGCCGCCCGGCTCAGCAGAAATTTTCGCAGCGAAGCATTGTCGGTGAGCGTGGCGGCCTGGCGCAGCAATGCCGCGGCATGCTCGAGTTCGGGACGGTATTCCTGGCTGTAGGGAATCCAGGCGAGCTTGCCTTTCGACTGCCAGTGAATCACCGTGAAGAAGCCCTTGGCCTGCTCCTGGTCCTTTTCCGGCAGCGCCTTGACCCAGCTTTCAAATTGCTCGCGGGTCATGTCGGCGGGATAGAAATTTGCCCCCGCCGGTTTGCGCTCCGGCACGCCGGGAATGAAGGCCTTGAATTCGTTGAGTTCGTCCCAGGGACCTTTGTTAATCCAGAAATAGTGGAAGCGGGCCCGCCCCAACGGCATGCGTTCTTTTTTCAGCCGGGTGTAAAGGGCCTGGTCGCCCGACCACAGCTGCTGCATATAGATGTCATTGAGGATGCGCGCGGCTTCGATCAGCTTGACCAGGGCCTGGCGGCTGCCGGCGGATAGGCCGGAAACATCCACCTGGATACGGGTGGGGGCAAAGCGCGCCGCCATTTTCTCCAGTTCGGCGCGGTCTGGCACGTGGCTGGAGTTAGCGGTCTGGGCGGTCACGGAAAGCGCACACATAAGCAGAAGAATGCTCACCGGCGTCTTCATAATTTTCCTCGTGTGGACCTGGAATCACCGGAGCCGGAGCAAAACTAGTCATGATAACAGCGTCTATCTTGTTGCCCCCCCGCCCTGGCCTGAGAGCCTCACCAGAGCTGCTGGCGGGATGTACAATAGGCGGAAGGAACTTCATTCCAGAGACTTACGGGGGCGGTACCGCCAGCAGTAAACCATGAAACGTCTGCTATCCATTTTCGCGCTCCTCGCTCTTGCCGCTTCGCCGCTTCTGGCCGGCGACAATCCCAGCAAACCCGACAAGCCCGCGAAGCCGGATGTGAAGCCGGGCACGGTGGTGGAAGAGATCATTGCCCGCGTCAACAACCACATCATCACCCGCACCGAGTTTGACCGCAGCCAGCAGCAGGTACAGCAGGAAGGCGAACAGGCCAACGCCGCATCGCAGGACATCGCCGACAAGCAGAAGAACGTGCTGCGCGATCTGATTGACCAGCAATTGCTGCTGCAGAAGGGCGACGACCTGAGCATCACCGCGGAAACCGACCTGGTCAAGCGCCTGGACGAAATCCGCAAGCAGATGAACCTGGCTACGATGGACGATCTGGCCAAGGCCGCCCAGGCCCAGGGCGTATCCTATGAGGAGTTCAAGGAGAACCTGCGCGAAAACATCATCACCCAGAAGGTGATCCAGCAGGAAGTGGGCGCCAAGATCAACATCACTCCGGACGAAGTGCAGAAGTACTACGACGACCACCGCAAGGACATGGAGCAGCCGGAGCAGGTGCGACTGAGCGAAATCCTGATCTCTACCCAACCCAAGCCCACCGAGGATCCCAAGGTCGCGGTTTCCATGACGGACGAGCAGCGCGTAACCACCGCCGAAACCAAGGCCAACCAGGTGTATGAGGAAATTCAAAAGGGCGCCAAGTTCGACGACGAAGCCAAGAAGGATTCCGACGGCCCCACGGCGGCCCAGGGCGGCGATCTCGGCTACTTCAAGCGCGGCACTCTGGCCAAGGAACTGGAAGACACCACCTTCGCCATGAAGGCTGGCGACGTGACCAAACCCATCCGCACCAAGCAGGGCTTTGTGATCCTCAAGGTTACCGAGCACCAGCAGGCAGGCGTGCCCTCAGAAAAACAAGTGGAGGGCAAGATCCAGGACGCCATTTATTTCCAGAAGCTGCAGCCCGCGCTGCGCGCTTACCTGACCAAGCTGCGCGAAGACGCCTACATTGACATCAAGCCCGGCTACACAGACAGCGGCGCCAGCCCCAACGAAACCAAGCCCATCTACACCACCGCCTCGGCGGAGCAGGCCAAGAAGCACAAAAAGAAGAAGCGCTTCCTGCTCTTTTAATGGTAGGCTGACCTCATCGGTGGACTGCCGCCAGCAGCGCGCTCTTGTCCTTCTCCTATGATCCGCCGTCGCAGGCCATGAAAGATTTCTACATAGCCGACTCTCCCCGCTTTGAGAACAAAGTCATTACCTCCAGCTTCGTGGTCGCTGCCAAGCAGGTAAAACCCAAGAAGACCGGCGAGCCCTACCTGGCGCTCACTCTCGCCGACCGCAGCGGACAGATCGAAGCCAAGATGTGGGACAACGTGGCCGAGGCCATTGATGCTTTCGAGCAGGACGACTACATCAAGGTCAAAGGCCTGATCAACCGCTATAAGAACCATTTCCAGCTGACCATCCACAAGCTGCGCAAGCTGGTGGAAGCGGAAGTGGATTTTGCCGATTATCTGCCCAAGACCAGCCAGGACGTGGAGCAGCTATGGCAGGTGATTGCCGACTTTGTCGCCGGATTCAAGAACCAGCACCTGCGGGCGCTGGTGCAGGCGTTCATGGCCGATCCCGAAATCGCCGCTAGTTACAAGAGCGCGCCCGCCGCCAAGACCCTGCACCATGCTTACATCGGCGGACTGCTGGAGCACGTGGTGTCGCTGTTTCGGTCCTGCGACCTGGTCAGCCGCAACTATCCGCAGATTGACCGCGACCTGCTGCTTACCGGCGCCTTTCTGCACGACATCGGAAAGATTCACGAACTCTCCTACAACCGCTCTTTCTCTTACACCACGCGAGGCCAGCTTCTGGGGCACATGGTCATCGAACTGGAAATGCTGCAGGCCAAGCTTGCCCAGCTGCCCGGCTTCCCTGGTGAGCTGAAGGTGCTGCTGGAGCACCTGATCATCAGCCACCATGGTGAATATGAATTCGGCTCGCCCAAGCTGCCCATGTTTCCGGAAGCGCTCATGCTGCATTATCTGGATGACCTGGATTCGAAGATGGAGAGCATGCGGGCGCACTTCGAACGCGAGGCCGGGCTGGAAGGCGCGTGGACCGGTTACAATCCCTCGCTGGGCCGGCCCCTGCTTAAGCGGGACAAGTTCGTGGAGAAGACGGCTGCTCCCGAGGCGCCGGCGCAGCCCCAGCCGGCCACCAGCGGCGAGACCCCGACGCTG
>JBLMXE010000409.1:0-8140 GCA_050257615.1 Chlamydiota bacterium
AGGAGGCACCGTGCTTCAAGCAAGCTGGCGTCTCCGATGAGACCTGGCAGAAGATCAAGGAAATTCACAAAGCCAATCACCAGAATATGGTCGGAATCTGCGAGAATTCTTCCCTCAGCGCGCGGCAGAAACGCGATCAGATCCGGCAGGCATTCCGCGACACGCAGAAGCAAGTGCATGACCTGCTCACTCCGCAGCAGCAGGACGCGGTCAAGCAATGCCGCAAGGAGCACCGCAAGGCCATGGGCGGCGGCATGGGCGGAATGCGCCGGGGCGGGCGCAATGGCGATCCCTGCGCCCGCATTCTGCGCCAGCAGAACCAAGGCCAGGGCGGCCCGCCTGAAGGGTCAGGAACTCAGCAGTAATTACTTACTTCAAAATGTAAATGACGCTTGCGTAGAAGAGCGGCACCCGGCCGGCTCTTCTACGCGTTTGGCCCAGTGGGAATCCGGTCCCTTAATCTGGGCAGGGAAAAATCCTCAGGGCCGCGTCACCTCGGCGGCGCTGACGATATGCAGCCACTCCGCCGAGCGCGGATGCCGGCCGCGAGTCAGTTGCTCGAAGGCGTGCTGCACTGCCTTGGTCACCGGGCCGGTCTTGCCTGCGCCCACGGTGCGCAGATCAATTTCTCGCAGCCCGATTACCTCGGCTGCGGTTCCGCAGACAAATACTTCATCGGCTACGTAAAGCTGGTCGCGCGAAATCGGTTGCTCCACCACCGGATAGCCCAGATCGCGGCAAAGCGTAATCACCGCGTCGCGCGTGATGCCTTCCAGGATGGCCGCGGTGTGCGGCGTGTAAACCGTGCCCCGACGCACGACGAAGATATTCTCTCCGGTGCATTCGGCCACGTAGCCTTCGGGATCGAGCATGATGGCCTCGTCGAAGCCCAGGCGCAGCGACTCGCTCTTGGCTAGCACCGAGTTCACGTAGTTGCCGGATATCTTCGCCTTGGTCATGGCGATGTTGGGATGGTGGCGCGTGAACGAAGAAATGTTGGCGCGAATGCCCAGTTCTTTCGCCTCCGCCCCCAGAAAGTGTCCCCACTCCCACACCGCAATGCCCAGGCGCAGTTTGCCCGCCTCCACCACCATGTTCATGGCGCCGTCCAGCCAGATCAGCGGGCGTATGTAGCAATCGCCAAAGGCGTTGGCGGCCACCGTCTGGTCAATGGCGGAGATCAACTGCTCGCGCGTCCAGGGCAGGTCGCGGAAGCCGAGGACGTTGGCGGAATCCAGCAGCCGGTCCACGTGCTCCGGCAGGCGAAAGACGGCCGGGCCGCGGCCGGTGGCATAGCAGCGAATTCCTTCAAACACGCTGATGCCGTAGTGAAGGCCGGCGTTGATGAAGTGCAGGTTGGCGTCCTGGGATGCGACCAGGCCGCCATCCATCCAGACATAGCGCGGGGCAGATGGCATGGGACTCCTCTTGTGAATACGGAATGTTCAGAGTACCGTCTGGGCGCGGGCTTGGGCAAGAGGAGAAGGCAGCACTTGGGGAGAGACTCTGATTAAGTTCTCACGTTTCCACAGGTATTGTAGCTAAAGTGCAGCCAAATGAAGGGGAGTGGAACCGGAAGGAATCGAAGGTACAATCCAGGGTCGAGCAGGACAGCAGCTGTCGGGGACCACGCAATGGACGGCAGTGCCAGGCGCTGGCTCAAGTAAGTGCTTATTCAGGAGTTAAATGGCATCTGCAGCGGAAGCGACATTACCTGAGGCAGCCAGGCTGACGCGGACCGCCAGACCCAACTGGCTGGCGACAATCGGCGTGATCCTGGTCGCCATCTTCGTGATGTTTGCCTTGTTCGCCCCGTGGATTGCGCCCCAGGATCCGGCGCGCATTGACCTAGCTTCGCGGCTGGCGCCGCCCTCACTGGCGCACCCGTGCGGCACCGACGAGTTAGGCCGCGATATTCTTTCCCGCCTGATTTACGGTGCGCGCATTTCCATGCTGGTGGGCAGCAGCGTGGTGACGGGGGCGCTGTTTCTAGGGCTGGTGATCGGCTCCATCGCCGGCTATTACGGTGGCAAAGTGGACCGCTTCGTCAACGTCATCCTGATGAATGCCTTTTTGTCATTTCCGGGAATCCTGATAGCCATCTCTTTTGTGGCCTTTCGGGGACCGGGAATTTTCAACTTGATTCTGGCGCTGTGCCTGGGAGGCTGGGTGGGCTATGCGCGGCTGGTGCGGGCGCAGGTGCTGGCAGCGCGGGAGCGGGAATACGTGGAGGCGGCGCGCGCGCTTGGGGCCAGCGACTGGAGGATTATTGCGCGCCATATTCTGCCTAACATTATTCAGCCGGTCATTGTGCAGGCGGCGATCGGCATGGCGGGCGCGGTGCTGGCGGAGGCGACCATGAGCTTCCTGGGACTGGGAGTGCCGCCGCCCACGGCGAGCTGGGGGTCCATGCTGAATGACGGTCGCGCCCACCTGTTCGACGCGCCGCACCTGGTGCTGTTTCCGGCGGCGGCAGTGATGCTGGCGGTGCTCTCCTTCAACTTTATCGGCGATGCGCTGCGCGACTACCTGGATCCGCGCTCGCGGATTGAAGCCGGGTTGTGAGAATTGGTAGTTGCGGAAGTTGTAATGTGCAATTGTTCCCAGCGCTTGCGGGTACAGTTAAGCGCAGGGGCAGATCCTACCGGGTTGGTTCGGGGTCAGGCTGGCGTTTCGCACGGGCCCTTCGGGTAGGGAGGGCAATCTGGCAGGTGGTTTCGGGTTCATCTGCCGGCCGGCGACCGTGCATGCGGCCGGTGGTGCGAGCCAGGTCGTAGAGTTTGTCGGCAGTGCGCCGGCGAAGCCGGTCCTTCAACTCAGCTTTTTTCATAAAGCCAAACATAGGCTGCAGAGCAGGCTGGCGGTGTCACACCAGCACCGTGCGAAAAGTGAAATTGCGCTGTCACAATGGCGCAGGGTGCTACTCGGAGGGAAGAGGTTTCTTGCTTTTGCCCGGCAGGCTGGCGGGGTTTTCGTGAACCCGTTCGCGGAAGCGCGCCTTCAGTCCCCCGCCCAGCTCTACAGCTGATTCTCCATACTTGTCGCGCAGACGATCGGCGGCGGCGAGCGCCTGGCGCCAGCGGCGCTGCTTGTCGCCTTCCAGCAAGTCAAGCTGGCCTTCCTCGTGCCCGAAGGATGAAGCATGAACACCCAGCAAGCGAACGAGCCGGCCGGCGGTCCAATTGCGGTGGAAAAGAGTGCGGACCTGCTCGAACAGTTCGGTGTCGAGCTGGGTGGAGTGGGGAAGAGTGTGGGCGCGGGTGATGGTGGTGAAGTCGTCATAGCGCAGCTTGAGCTGCACGGTGCGGGCGTGCAAGCCGGCTTCGCGCAGGCGGCGTCCGACCATCTCGGACAGCCGCAGCAGCGTGGCCTCCAGCTGCTGGGGATCGCCGGTGTCCACGGAAAAGGTATGCTCGTGGCTGATGGATTTGGGGTCCTCCTCGGCGCCGATTTCGGAATCGAACCATGCCCCGGCGTCGAGGCCCTTTGCTTTCCCGGCCAGAGCCAGTCCCCATTTGCCGAAGCGCTCTTCGAGGAAGGCGTCGTCGAAGCCTGACAAGTCGCCGACGGTGTTGATGCCCAAAGCCTGCAGGTTCTGTTCTGTGACCTTGCCCACGCCTGGGATCTTGCGCACGGCCAGTGGCGCCAGGAATCGGGCCTCCTGCCCGGGAAGCACCCACAGCATTCCGTTGGGCTTGGCCTGATCGGAACAGACCTTGGCCACCAGGCGGGAAGCAGCGATACCAACGGAACAATTAAGGCCGGTGTGGCTGTGGATGGCCTGATGCAGGGCGTGAGCGGCGTGCAAGGGTGGTCCATGCAGGCGCTCGGTGCCGGTCATATCCAGGTAAGCTTCGTCAATGGAAACCATCTCGACCTGGGGCGAGAAGTTCTGCAAGACTTGATGGACTTTCTCGGAATAGTCGCGGTAGCGATCGGGATGGCCGTTGACGAAAATGGCGTGAGGGCAGAGCTTAGCGGCGGTGCGCAGGGGCATGGCGGAGTGTACGCCAAATTTGCGGGCTTCGTAGGAAGCGGCAGATACTACGCCTCGCTCGTCGCGCTGGCCGCCGACGACCACCGCTTTGCCCCGCAGGGAGGGATCAAACAGCTCCTCGACCGATACGAAAAAGGCGTCCATGTCCACGTGGAACACAATTCGCGTGTGGAGGAGTGGGGGCATGGCCTCATGGTAATCCAGGACAGGATCAGTTTGGGTGGAGCAATATCAAGCCCGAACGGGTGGAAGGAAATGTCAGGGCCCAGTGCGCACGACAGCGTGCCATGGAGCCGTGAAATCGTGGACGTAGTCGGGGGGGCAAGTTGTTGAAAGGGTAGTTCCGGCTATTGGATGATCTGCCCGGCGAAGGGGGCATTATCACAATCAGAAGCGTTAGGGATGGTCCCGCTGAGGCCAGCGTTGAGGTCATAGTGGATAACGTTGTCATTTAGGCCGCAGAAACGACGCACTCCAGAAACGCCGGGAGCGGAAGGCGCCGCCCCAATCCCAAAAGTTGTAAAGGCACCCGAGGAATTAGCGTTCCCGCCTGCAGCATTAAAGAAGTAGCCAGATTTCGTGCCACTGGCCAGAACTGTGTCTATGAGGCAGGCATTGGTGGAGGTGGGAGTGCAGGGAGGCGACCCTCCTAAACTCACCAGGTCGGCCGAATAACCAACATTGGGGTAGGAAGTGTTATAGGCCGCCTCGGCGGTCATGATGGTGCGGATGGCCGAAACGGTGGCGGATTCATTGGCGGCAATACGGGCACGAATGAGATTGGGAATGCCAATGGCGGCGATAATGAGAATCACCGCTATAACAATCAGCAACTCAATCAGCGAAAATCCGCGATCTTTAGTCATTGGGCAGCCCATCCAGAGCTGTGGTATCGCAAAATAGTTGTCACGGAAGAGTATGCATCCCAGGGGCCACTCCGAGCGGCAGTCGCAACCTATTCAATACATGGAAGAAAGGAGACTTTCAGCATAATCTGCAAAGGGCAAAGGAGAACTCCCCGAGAGGGTAGTTGACATTATTTGTCAGCCACGATGGCAGTTTTCGAAAGCCTCGGGAACAGGAGCAAGAGGCAATGGCCGCTCCTTTCGTAACCTATTGTCGGTATATGACTTACAACTCCCCAAGGGGATGGGCAGAAGGGCGAAAAAATATACGGCGAGTGATATAGTTATCACAGCGGCGTGTGATATGAGGTGCGCATGGGGTCGCCCTACGGTCTGCCCATTATTGAGAATTGCCTGATCTGCAATCTGCGTTCCGAGCGCTTTTTCTGCGATTTGCCACGCACCGCACTGACTGCTTTCGAAAAAATCAAGTATGCCTCCGCGGTGCCCGCGGGGGCGGTGTTGTTTGTGGAGGGGCAAGCGCCACGCGGCATGTACGTGCTGTGCCGCGGCCGGGTCAAGCTGACCACCACCTCACGTGAGGGCAAAACCCTGATTCTGCGGATCGCCGAGCCCGGAGAAGTGCTGGGCTTGCATGCCACCGTCTCTGGCAAACCCTACGAGTTAACGGCGGAGACGCTGCAGGCCTCGCAACTTAACTTCGTGAAGCGAGAAGATTTTCTGCACTTCCTGCAGGAACACGGAGACGCCTGCCTGCGGGCAGCCCAACACTTGAGCCAGAACTGCCAGTCGGCCTACGAGATGATCCGCTCGCTGGGCCTTTCGCACTCGGTAACGGAGAAAATGGCTCGGTTACTCCTGGAATGGTCCGAGCAAGGCGAGAACACGAAGGATGGGGTCCGCATCAAAATCGCCCTTACCCATGAAGAAATCGCGCAACTGGTGGGCACCTCGCGGGAAACCGTGACCCGGGTGCTGAGTGACTTCCGCAAACAGCAGGTCGCGCAACTGCGCGGCTCCACTCTGCTGATTCGCAACAAAGCCGCGCTGGAAAAGCTGGTGGGGGCGTAGGAGCAGCTGTTGGCCATTGGCTTTTGGCTCTTGGCCTTTCACCCACTATGTTTGCTTCAGGGCAGTGGAACCGGACGGTTTGGGCGTGAAGAGCCAATCGATCGGCTAATAGCTAAGAGCGGGAAACAAAAAGGAGCCCGGACTCGCGTCCGGACTCCTTCGTGGCTTTGTACCCTCCCCCAAGGTACTTCGCCAAACTCAAGGACAGAGTAGCGGGCTGGGCGGGAGGCGGCAAGTCACGGAAGTAATAGCGTGCCATTACTAATTGGCGGGTGGGACGCAGCAAACGCCTACAGCCCTTACGAACACCTTCTCCACGCCATGCGTTAGCGGAGCGCATAGCGAATGTTGTCTTTTATCCAAGCCAGCGTCCTACCTTGAACGTGCATGCAGGAATGGCCAACCTGAGCGTATTCGCTGGTGGAGTCAAGGAATAGGGCGGCGCGTTCCTTCCCACTGGAGTCGAAGAGAAGGAGGCCTCACCTGACCTCGCGCTCAGGCGACAATTTCCCCATCTCCATTTCCTGTAACGCGGCCTTCAAGGACTGAAGAAGACCGTGTTCGCCAGGACGATCAAAGGAAAGTGTTATCCAACTTAAGTGACGAAGCGTGTCCGGGTTGATGCGAATGCGGGTTTCCAGGTCACTGGGGACATGGATAACAGAAACCTTGGATATCTGGGTATTAGTTAGCAGTTCTGAGAGTTTGTGTGCTTCCGGGACAGCAGATTGGGCAGACGATCCTGTGGTCATCCAGAGCAATAAAAGCGTAACCAACATCACCCTGCAAAGGTTGCTCATAGATCACCTTTCTGTTTTACCGGCGAGCTCTGGGCCGCGATCGCGCGCCGCAGCTGATAAACGAGAAGCGCGTGGGGTTCTAGCGTCAGTTCAAAGACGCCAATTCTGTTGTGTTGAGAGAGGGGCACAGTCGCACCTGTAAGCAAATTGCGAGCGGCGCCCTCCTGCCACGGCAGATGAAAAGAAAGAGTGACGGTGGCAGCACTGGCGCCGTGGTAAAAGACGAAGAGCGTTTGCTGTTCGGGGCTGACGAGTCGGCGCACTTCGGTGTGAGTGGCCGCGGGTCCGCTGATAGTGACCTCGGGCGCGACTCCGGCCTGGCGGGCCAGGGCAAGGAAGAGTTTCCTGGCTGAGGCTTCCTGCTGGCGTTCGTAGGCGAGTGCAACGAAAGAGCCCACCAGAACCGCCTTGCCTTTGCCGAAGGAATTTTCCACGATGGCGGGCTGGCCGTCGGAGAAGCGGGCCAGAACCTGAGCGGACGGCATGGGCGTTAATTCTTCCTCAAATCCTGTGCCGGCGACCTTTTCGCGAACGGCCATGCCGGGCAAGCCGGGCAGAACAGCCGTTTCCATTGCGGGCCGATCGGCGGGGCGGATCAGATGCTCGCGCGCGCCAAAAACTTCATCGAGGCCAGCGCCCGGAATCACATCGCTGGCGATGCCGCGGGCATCGTTCCAGGCCAGGCGGGCCTCCGCTACAACCGTGCCACCGTTTTCGACGTAGCGCCGGATTCCTTCGGCCACATCTTTGGCCAGCATCACGGGGTAGGGAAGGAAGACAATTTTGTATTGGCCCAGCCGGCTGCTGACCACGTCCTGGGGATGCACGAAGTCCACGGGAATCTGTTCTTCCAGGAACATGCGATGCAGGCCGAGGAGCGAGTCGCGCTCGGCGTTGCCGAGTTTGGAGAGCGAGGGCTCGGTTCCGCCCACCATGTAGGAAAGCCGGTTGTAGAGAATGGCAACCTGGGCAGGAGCAGGCTTGGCGGCGAGCAGGCTGGAGGCATGGGCTTCGATGATTTTCGCCGAGTCGCCGGCGGCGCGGGCGCGCTCAGTGACGCTGCCATCCAGGTTGACCAGGCCGTAGCCGTTGGACTCGTAACCGGAGCTCATGGGATACCAGGCGTAGATGGCGATCTCGCGCGCGCCATGGGCGATGGTGTTCCACATCCAGAAGCGCAGGTCATGGGAGACGACAGGCTCGGCAATGCGCATGCCGGTGACGCCCTGGCCGGCCTGCAGCTCGCCAATCCAGAATCCCTTGCCTTCGCCGGCGGAGCGGCTGAAGTCCAGCCCGGCCGAGAGTTTTTGCCAGCTCCAAGGCTGGGCGGAGGCGGCATGTTTGGGATAGAGCGAGGTGCCGAAAAAATCGGCGCTGGCGGCCATCTTCCAGTCGTCGGGCTCGCC
>JBLMXE010000410.1:0-4955 GCA_050257615.1 Chlamydiota bacterium
TCTGGGTTGCCGCAGGAGCATCCTTCGTGGCCAGGCGGAAGTTCACCGTCTTCGGTTGGAGTACCAGGTTGTGCCACTTATCGAAGACGAAGACAACGCCGATAATGCCTCCGCGCTGACCAACCGGAATGCGCGAGGGATGGGCCAGAAAGCTGAGGCGCGCAGGTTCAGCGGCCACTACGTAGAAGCTGCCGCTCTGGCTGGCGCCCCCGCCGCGGAGAATGGCCAGATAACGACCGGCGCTGCGAACCTCCTGCGGCTGAATCTGAATTTCCTGGCCGAGCTGAACCTGGCGTTTAGCTGCGTAGCCTGGTCCCACCAGGTAAAGAGTTGCGCTGCCGCTACCCGTCGTGGGGATGCTAAATCCTGAACCCGCACTTACCGTCGCCGGCAGTTGCAGTTCCTGGGCGGCAAGTGAAACGGCCGCCAGCACGCAAAGGGCGAGGCTTGCTATTGGTAGAAACTTGCGCATGCAATGATCCCCTAGGATTGCTGACGGATATAGTGGTTCACGGTCACGCGATAGCTTTGGACTCTGCCTATCGCGGCGTCGGGCATCTCCACCGCGAAGGGCTCGGGCGTCTGCGGCAGCAGGGCCCGGTCCACGTAGCCGTCAGAAACCCAGATCACCTTCCCGTTGGTGTCGTAATAGGTCGCCAGAACCTGGGCGATATTCACGATACGCCCGCTTTCGTTCAGCAGGTTGCCGCTTAGCACTTTGCGGCCGAGCACGTTGGTTTGCTCGTGCTGGTCAAGCACGGCGATGACGGGATCGGCCGAGGCCGGCACCAGCATGGCCTTGGCGTCCATACGCACACTCTTCACCTGGCTCATGTTGTAGCCAGGAAAGTCAATGCGATAAGGCGTGACCTGCTTGGGCAGCAGGGTGTGCTGGATCTTGTCGAAACTGCTTTCCTGATCGAGATCCTGTCCGTTTTTGCCCACCAGGATGGCATTGATGTCCACGAAGGCGGGCACGGTATCTTCATTCACCAGTTCGCCCACAATCACTACGGCATCGCCATGCTGCACCGCGTTCATGGAAACAATGCGCACCTGGGGCGAATCCACATTCTGGGTTCCCCAATCATCCTTGGTTCCGCGGTAGATCACATCCCAGCGCAGGTAGTTGACGGGCACGACCTGGGGCGGCACGGTGGGCTGCTTCTCCAGCGGCCACACCACCTTCCAGGTGCCGCCTTGCTGCACCACCTTGAGTTCTTTCACGTCATAGATGGGCCCGACAGCGGTGGACCAGTGCATGTCGGCGCGCACCAGCGCCTGATCGTTGTCTTGCTTGAGCACACGCGTGCGCGACCCTTCCAGGCTGGAGAATGTGCGCAGGCTGCCGTAATTGCCATTAACGTCATGGATGAAAGCTTGCTTTTCCACATCGTTCGCGTTGGCTAGCAGAGCGTAGGCGTGGTTCCAGTCGCGCGCCTGCACATCGCCGAGCAGGGCACGCACCGCGGCCTCCGCCGTATTTGAGGAAGCGCCCACTCCCGGCAGCGCTTCGCCGGAAACGATGCCCGGCGTGCTTGCCTGGTGAACGGGGAAGAGGAAACCCAATATCACGAGGGCTATGGTTGCGAGCACCAGCAGGACAGCCAGTTTCATCACTTGGCCTCCCGGTAAGCCGGCTCAACTGCGGCCGGAAATTCCACCGTCTCCGCCGCCCGGCGGCGCTCCGGTAGAGCCAGCACAAACAGGATGGCCATTATGCTGGTGGCCATGGGTAAAGTGCCCCACATCAGTCCCTGCCAGGGTGGGGGGACGGCGTCGGAAGGAATCTCGTGCGCCGGGGGCACGCTGTCCTTGGACCAGGCGGTGATCAAACCGCTGTCCATGGTTTCGATCTTGCGCCAGCCGGCAAATTCCAGCAGCGGATCGTAGTAGGGATCGTGCACAAAGATGAATTTCAGCCCATAACGGTTGGCGTGCTTGAGCATGGCGCGCAATGAGGTC
Organism: Chlamydiota bacterium; assembly: GCA_050257615.1. Classification (GTDB taxonomy): domain Bacteria; phylum Acidobacteriota; class Terriglobia; order Terriglobales; family Acidobacteriaceae; genus JAICWP01. The sequence goes on from JBLMXE010000410.1 coordinate 1,966, forward strand.
ATGCCGGCGGTGCCGTAGTATTTGGCGCTGCTCAACTGGCCTACGCCGTAATGGGTGAACTCAGGCAGCAGGCGGGCGGAGTTGTATTCGCCATCCACGCTGGAGGCGATGGTGTAGGTGCCGACCTTGGAAAGCTCATTGCCGAACCCCAGCAGCAGGTAGCGATAGTTGTAATGGCCATCATGATTGAGGAAATCTACCACCGGCTTCACATTGAAGCCGGTCACCGGTTTGTAAGGGTTCGCGGTCAGCCAAGCCAGAGCCAGGGCGATGCTGGCCACGGCGCCGGCGCCCACGATGACCGCCCCCTTGGTGCGAAAGCGGTCAATCATCTCCCGGGCAAGCAGGCCGAGGAAGGGACAAGCCAGCAGCGTGGCCCAGAAGGTGAAGCGCTCGAAAGTGAGAATGTCGAAGGCGCGTCCCAAAAGCAGCTTGGGGATCGGGGTCGTCCCGCCCAGACCGAAAATGAATGTGACCCAGAATCCGACCAGCAGCGGATGCAAGCGCCGGCGCTGCGAGCCGCGAATGAAAATGTAAGGAAAGGCCAGCAGCATGGCTCCATAGGGCACGATGAAATAGTTAAAGCCGTTAATGCCGTTAAGCAACAGGTTGCTGCGGCTGGCGTGGGGAATGGGGATCTGCTTAATAGGGTGCTGCAGAATTGCCAGCCAGTAGGGCAACAGCACCACGCCGGTGCCGATGGCCGTGAGCACGGTAAAAAATATTGCCCGGCCCAGGACTGCACCCGAAGAAGTTTCCGGCTCGTCATTGCGATCCAGCACCGCCAGCCAGACGACCGGAATGGCGAAGAGTACGGCGCCGAAAATCAGCGTGACGTGGTGGACCGCGGCGCCGGCCAGGGCCACCATCCATCCTTTCAGCAGTGCCCGGCCTCCGCCGCGCCGGCACCACTCGTAAAAGTAGGGTAAGGCGTTGAACATCAACGCCGCCGAGACCGTGGTCGAGAGCTGTCCGGCTTCGTATAACAGGAACGACAGCGCACCCAGGAAAATGCAGCCGATTGCAGCGTAAGCGGCTGCGCGCTCATCCACAAACAGCCGGGCGAATCGGTAAATACCCACTACCAGCAGGAGCACACCCAGCAGTTGCACCACTGCGTAGGCCATGTTGAGGCCGATAACGTGCGAAATCAGCGCCATCCACTGGTGCTCCAGCGGCGGGTAAGTGGTTTGGGAAAATCCCGCAAACCACTTTTCATTCCACGGATTCCACCAGTGCTGTGCATAGTGGGAGGCAAAAAAGATGTGAAAGTTGGAATCGAAGGAATTGGCCTGCACTTGCATGAACAGCAGCGGACCGTGAATGGCCAGGGCCAGCAACACAATGACATAAAGGGGAACGCCCCGGCGCTGGGGTTCCGAGTGAAAGCGCGGGGCTTCCGTGGTAAGTCCGAGAGTCGTAGCCAAGACAAGCCTCCGAAACCTGAGCAGCACTTAGGATTCCGAAACCGGGTCACAGGGTTGACCGGAGCTGCGCGTGCTGTAGAGATAAAATCGCGGCTGGTTCGCGCCCCTCAGCCGGCAACCCGGGCGGGGAACTTACCTTCCAATCATGTGGACTGCCGTGCCGCAATTGAGAACTCCTGCCGCACTCAATTTCCGGTACCCCCTTTTTTGCGATGTGTTGCATCAGAGCAGTTGGAAAGCTGCTTGCCTGCCGCTTCAGGGGTACTAATCTCTGACGATCCTGGTGAATGTGTGAGGATTTGGATTGCCATCATGGCGTGCGCCCTCTTTTTTGCGGCCACGAAAAGCCTTTCGGCGCAGACTTTTGAGCTCAATGGGAAATCGCAGCCCTCGCCCGCCGCTCCACATAAGAAGGGCCAGAAGCAGGCCGCGCCGCAGGGAATTGGATGGGGAGCCAGCATCCAGGTGGCGCGCGTAGCCCGCGCCGCGCAGGATGCCATGCGCCGCGGCGAGTACGGGCAGGCGGCGGATTTTGCCCAGCGCGCCGCCAATGCCGCTCCGCAGAATTCCGACCTGTGGTTCGCCTATGGCTATGCCGCCCGCATGGCGGGACGCGATGCCGCCTCCGTGGACGCCTACAACCGCGGTCTACAACTAAAGCCATCCTCCATCCAGGGACTCTCCGGCCTGGCGCAAACCTACGCTCGCATGGGTAAGACGGCGGAAGCTCAGCAACTGCTGCAGCGGGTGATTGCCGCCAACCCGCGCAGCGCCAATGACCTGCTGCTGGCGGGCGAGCTCTTTCTGAACGCCGGCGATGCCCAGAAAGCGCTGCCCATGCTGCAACGCGGCGATGCCCTGCAGCCCAGCGCACGCAGCGAATTGCTACTGGCCAAGAGTTATATGCGGCTCAAGCAGCCGGACAAGGCGCAGCAGATGTTGCAGCGTGCCAAGAACCGTGCCCCCCACGACCCCGATGTGCTGCGCGCGGTGGCCGGTTTTTATCGCGATAATCGCGACTATAAGAATGCCATTGCCACCCTCCTGCAGGTGCGCCAGCGCAACACTCCTGGCTATTTGGCGGAGTTGGCCTATACCTACCAACTGGCGGGACAGATTGATAACGCCGCACACACTTACGCGGAAGCGGCGAACGCACAGCCCAAACAGCTGAATCTGCAGATCAGCGCGGCGCAGGCGCTGGTCAACGACAATCAACTGGCCCAGGCACAGCAGTTTTTGGATCGGGCCGCCGGCATCAATCCCAATCACTACCGGATTTTCGCGCTCCGCGGCGACATTGCGCGCCTGCAAGGGCAGACTTCAGAGGCCATCCGGCAATACCAGCAGGCGCTGCGCACAGTTCCGCAATCGCCACAAGAGGGGATTCTTTATCCCATTGAACTGCGCATGGCTCTGGCCCAGCTCTATCGCGACGACAGCAACGAAGCCGCCGCCGAGCAGCAGGCGCAACTCGCCGCCGGGCAGATCAGCCAGATCAACATGCAGGGGCCGGAGCGGCCGGAATTTCTGCGCCTGCGCGCCGCCATTGAAACCGACACC
>JBLMXE010000411.1:0-10147 GCA_050257615.1 Chlamydiota bacterium
CATAGTGTTCTGCTTTCTTTCTTGGGCGGCGGCGCCGGTCTGCTGCTGGCGCTCTGGCTTGATCACCTCTTGCTCTTGCTGCGTCCCATGGTTGATCTGCCACTGACCTTTGATCTGAGCCTGGACTGGCGCACCCTCGGCTTCGCCTTTGCAGTCTCGCTGACTACTTCGATACTGTGCGGAATGATTCCAGCCCTGCAGGCAGCGCACGCCCAACCCGCCCCAGCCCTAAAATCGGCCGTTGCCGTCACCGAGCCTCGCCACTATGTGCTCAAACATGCTCTGGTGGCCGCACAAGCTGCCCTCTCTCTGCTGGCCCTGGTGGCGGCCGTGCTCATGGTGCGCTCGTTGTGGCGTGTGCAGGCCGCAGGACCGGGCTTCGACGCTGGCCACGTTCTCGCCACCACCTTTGACCTCGGTCAGCAGGGATACGACAAAGAGCATGCCCGTGAATTCTATGCTTCCCTGCTGCGCCAGGCTGCCCGTCTGCCGGGAGTAGAAGCCGCCAGCCTCGCCAGTTACATCCCGCTCAGCAACACCGACGAGAGCGATACGGAAATACAGACCGCGGGTAGGCCGAAGCCCGTGGTCAGCATCGTCGCCCCGGTTACGCCCAATTATTTCCAGACCATGGGCATTTCCCTGCTGGCGGGACGCGATTTCGACTCCACCGACCAGGAAAATGCCACCCAGGTAATGATCATTAATCAATTCTTGGCGCGTGAGCTGTGGCCCGGCGAAGATCCCATTGGCCAGGTGGCATATCTGGACGGCGACCCGCAACACATCTGTCGTGTGGTGGGAGTGGCGGCTGACAGCAAATACGAAACTCTCGGCGAAAGTCTCACCGGCTTTGTCTATCGTCCCGCCACTCAGTACTACTGGCCGCACATCAACCTGCTTCTGCGCACCTCCGGGCCGCCGCTCGCCTATGCGGATGCCGCTCGCAGGCTGGTGGCCCAGTTCGATCCCAATCTCGCCATCACCGGAATTCGCGCCCTGGACGACTTCGTAAACGTGGCCCTGCTGCCGGCGCGACTGGCGGCCATCCTGCTGGGCAGCCTGGGACTGCTCGCTCTTGCCCTGGCGGCGATTGGAATTTATGGCGTCGTGTCCTATGGGGTTAATCAGCGCACCCGTGAAATTGGCATTCGCATGGCGCTGGGCGCCGAAACAGGCAACGTTTTGACCATGGTCGTGCGCCAGGGAATGACGCCGGCACTGTTCGGCCTGGGCCTCGGCTTTGCTGCTGCCCTGGCCGCAGCCGGGCTCCTGGCCTCGTTTCTATATGACATTCAGCCCCGCGATCCGCTGACTTTCGCCAGCTCCATGGCGCTGCTTCTGGTGGTCGCGCTCCTTGCCGCCTATGTACCCGCCCGCCGTGCCGCCCGCGTGGATCCCGCCGCGGCCCTGCGTTGGGAGTAGATGTGGGTGGGGACGGGCTTGCCCCGTCCGTCCGGGTCAAAGACCCGGGCCCACGCAGCTATTGCAATGTCGAAAGCTAAAGCACCGCCCTGCCAAAAATAAAAGGGAGGCAGGTTCGCCTCCCTTTCCGTCGTATTTTCTGGAGCTGCTTCAGTACAGCCGGAAATTCACTTCCACGTTGATCTGCACCGCCACCGCGTGGCCGTCTTTCATGGCGGGTTCGAACTTCCAGTTGCGCACCGCCTCGATGGCCTTCTGGTCGAGTCCCATGCCGAGCGAGCGCGCCACTTTGATGTCGTGCGGCCGGCCATCCGGACCTACAATCAGCCACAGAACGCAGGTGCCTTGATACTTGGCCTTGCGCGCTTCCTCGGAGTATTCCGGATCAGGCGTATAAACCGCGCGCGGAGCGGAAACGCCGCCGCCCACGCGGAACACGCCGCCACCAATACCGCCGCCTCGTCCCGGACCAACGCCTGGCCCGGTACCCGAGCCCACGCCGCCGCCCGAACCCGACCCGATGCCGCCACCGGAACCCGTTCCGTTGGACGGCGGGCCGGCCGGAATCACCGCCTTCGGATCGCCAAAGTTCGGCATGTTATTGGCCGCCAGGTGCACCTGTGGCGGAACCACTACCGTGGGCTCCACCGGCAGCTTGGGATTGTCGTTGCGCACCACCATGGCCGGAGGCGTGAACTGCTCCATGGCCAGCTTGGGCAGCTTGCCTTTGGGCGCCTGCATCTTGTCCCGGTCACCGCCGCCACCGCCGCCGCCGATCGTGTCGTTCTTCTTGTTCGACATCGGCGTGTAGGGCGAGAGATCCGGCGCTACCAGGGTTACCGTTTGCTGCTTAATCTCTTTCTTCACCACGCGGGCCCCGGCAATCGAAACTGCCACGATCGCCCCGATGGCCAGCGCATGCACCATCACCGAGCCCACCGCGCTCTTCTTCTTGTAGTTGTACTCGCCCCAGATTTCCTTGACCGGAACTGGTTTGGAGGTCAACTGCAAGGGCGGAAGCTTGGCAGGATGCCGCCACTCGTGGACACTCTCCCGCAGCGTTTGCCACCACGGCCGGTCGAGCGTCTCCGACTTCAATAGCAGGTTGAGTTCCGGCTCGGCCTGCGCTTCCTGGGTTGGGGGGACCATTACTTCGTTAGCCATATATTCGTCCGGCTGGGTACCTCTCGGGTGCCATTAAACGAGATGAGCACATCACGTGCCAAGTTGCTTTTTCGATTCTACGGATTTACCCCCGCTTTCGCCGCTATTTACCGGCAAACCCGCAATCGCCCACATCCCAGAGGCACTTGCGATACCCACAATTAGATGCCAGTATGCCCAAAACGTCACTCAAAAAGAAAAACCTACACGGTACAGGGGATAGCCCGGAAAGCCCATTTTGGGAAGGTGTCGGGAGGCGTTGGACTGCCGTTTCCCCGCTCCCTATAATGAAAGAACTTTAACACGGAGAGTCAAGCCAGAGTGCCCCTGGAATTGAAAGCAACCCTCAACCTGCCCAAAACTGACTTCGCCATGAAGGCGAACCTGCCGCAGAACGAGCCCAGGGTGTTAGCCCGTTGGCAGGAGATGGGCATTTACCACCGCTTGCGTCAGGTGCGCGCCGGCGCCCCTGTTTACATTCTTCATGATGGGCCTCCGTACGCCAATGGCCCCATCCACCTGGGCACCGCGCTCAATAAATCGCTCAAAGATTTCATCGTCAAGTCCAAAAACATGGCGGGATTTGACGCACCCTACATTCCTGGTTGGGACTGCCACGGCCTGCCCATTGAAATCAAAGTGGATGCCCAGCTCGGCGGCAAAAAACTTACCATGCCCCCGCTGGCCGTGCGCCAGGAATGCCGCAAGTACGCGGAAAAGTACCTCGACTTGCAGCGCAGTCAATTCAAGCGGTTAGGAATTTTGGGCCGGTGGGAGCAGCCTTACTCCACCATGACTCCGGAGTACGAGTCGGTGGTTCTGGCCACGTTTTACAAGTTTTTCGAGAATGGCTTTGTTTACAAAGGCTTACGCCCGGTTTACTGGTGCATCTTCGACGAAACCGCGCTGGCTGAAGCCGAAGTTGAGTATAAAGACCACACCAGTCCTAGCGTGTGGGTGAAATACCGCATGCAGTCTGATCCGCGCGATCTCGATTCCGAGCTCGCGGCTAAACGTATTTTTGAGGGCAAGCCGGTTTTCACTATCATCTGGACCACCACACCCTGGACCCTGCCGGCTTCCATGGCGGTGGCTTTTCATCCTCACGAGGTATATGTCGCTATCGAGGCGGGCGGCGAAATTTACATCGTGGCCGAAAAGCTGGCCAGCGTAACCGCCGAGAAATGTGGTTTCAAAGATTGGAAAATCGTCGCCAAATTTCCTGGCGAGAAGCTGGAACATCTCTACTTCTACCATCCATTCCTGCCCTGGGAAGAACGCAAGATTCTGGGCGTGCTTGGGGATTACGTGACCATGGATCAGGGCACCGGTGTGGTCCACACCGCGCCTTCGCACGGCGCGGAGGACTTCTACACCGGGCAGAAGTACAAGCTTGACCAGACGTGCAATGTGGATGGGGAAGGCCGCCTGCATAACGGTCTGCCCGAGTACGAAGGTAAGACCGTATTCGAGGCCAACCAGCCCATCATCGAACTGCTGAAAGCCCGCGGCGCCTTGCTGCACACGGAGAAGCTGGAACACTCCTATCCGCACTGCTGGCGCTGCCACAACCCCGTGATTTTCCGCGCCACCGAGCAGTGGTTCATCTCCATGGAAACACCCATGGAAGGCGGCACGCTGCGCTCGCGTGCGCTGGATGAGATCAAGAAGGTGCGCTGGGACCCGGCTTGGGGCGAAGAGCGCATCTCCAACATGATTGCCACCCGCCCCGACTGGTGTATCTCCCGCCAGCGGGTCTGGGGCGTGCCCATCGCCGTGTTCTTATGTTCCGGCTGCGGCCAGGCTCTGAATTCGCCAGAGGTCAACCGCGCGGTGGCGCAACTGGTCGCAAAAAAAGGTGTGGACGTCTGGTACACCCCGGAAGCCGATGCTGCGCTGCCCTCGGGAACGCGCTGCGCCGGCTGCGGCGGCTCCAGCTTCACCCGCGAGATGGACATCATTGACGTGTGGTTCGAGTCCGGCTCCAGCTACCTGGTAATGCAGTCCCAGGAAACAGGGTATCCCTGGCCTGCCGATCTCTACACGGAAGGCGGCGACCAGCATCGCGGCTGGTTCCATTCTTCCCTGCTCTGCTCCATCGGCGCGCGCAACTCGGCTCCCTACCGCGCCGTCGCCACCAGCGGCTGGACGCTGGATGAGCAGGGCCGTGCCATGCACAAGTCCCTGGGAAATGACGTGGATCCCGTGGACATCGCCGAGCGCCTGGGCGGCGAAATCGTGCGCCTGTGGGTGGCTTCGGTTGATTTTCGCGAAGATGTGGTCGGTTCCGAGCGGCTTATGCAGCGGGTGGCGGAGAACTACCGCAAGCTGCGTAACACCTTCCGCTACATCCTGGGCAATATGTACGGCTTCGATCCCGCGCGGCACGCACTGTCTTACGAGCAGATGGAGTCGCTCGACCGCTACATGCTGCTGCAGACCGCCGAACTTAACCAGCAGGTGCGGGGCTGGTATGAGCGCTTCGAGTTCCACAAGATTTACCAGCGCGTGAACCAGTTCTGCGTGGTGGACCTGAGCGCCTTCTATCTCGACGTGCTCAAGGACCGGCTCTACACCTACGCGCCCAATTCGCGCGGCCGGCGCTCCGCCCAGACCGCCATCTGGCGCATCGGCGAAGCCCTGGTGCGGCTGCTGGCGCCCCTGCTCAGCTTTACCGCTGAGGAAGTGTGGCAGCACCTGCCCAAAGTGCCCAGCCGCCCGGAGAGCGTGCACTTGGCGCTCTTCCCCAATCAGCAGGAAATTCTTGGGCTTGCGACCCCAGCCCGCAACGCCGAATCCAATGAAGAGCAGCTTCGCTCCGACTGGACGCTGCTGCGGGGCGTACGCGACGAGGTGCTGAAGGCGCTGGAGGAGGCGCGCAACCAGAAGCTGATTGGCGGCAGCCTGGAGGCGCAGGTTACCCTGGTCGCACCCGAGCCCGCTTATGGGGTGCTGGCCCGCTATGCCCCGGAGTTACGCTTCCTGTTTATCGTTTCGGCTGTAACCTTGGAGAGCGCTGGGGGTGACGGAGCCTCGGGGGTGCGCCTCCAGGTCAGCAAAGCTCCTGGCCGCAAGTGCGAGCGCTGCTGGAATTACTCCACCCACGTGGGCGAGGATCCGGAGTATCCGGGCGTGTGCGAGCGCTGCAGTGCTGTGCTGAAGGAATGGGAAAGTTAGAATAGGACTGAGCCGAAGTTCATGTCATCTGAGCACGCCATGCGCAAGTACCACTTCCTGATCGCCTTCGCGATCCTTGTCTTCGACCGTCTGGCCAAATGGGTGGTGGACAAAAACATCGCTCTGCACGAAAGCATCACGGTGGTTCCCGGCTTTTTCCACCTTACCCATGTAGAGAACCGCGGCGCGGCGTTTGGGCTCTTTGCCGAATCGCCCTCGGAGTGGAAGATCGCCGTCCTGGTGCTGTTTTCGCTGGTCGCCCTGGTCGTAGTTTCCGCCCTGCTGTGGAAGAACAGCCACGCCATGACCACCACTGGCGTGGGGCTGGCGCTTATTCTGGGCGGCGCGCTGGGCAATTTATGGGACCGCCTGCTCAGCGGGCAGGTGGTGGACTTCCTCGATTTCTACGTCGGCAGCTATCATTGGCCCGCCTTCAATCTGGCCGACAGCGCCATCGTGATCGGCGCGCTGCTGCTGGTCAGCGAAATTCTGTTCAGCAAAGCTCCCAGCGAGCAGAAAGCCGTCAGCGGGCGCTGAGTCTCCTAGTTATGAACACTTACAATTGACTGGAAGGTGCGCCAGGGCGCGCGTATCAATCAGGCCGGGATTGACCGCGTTCACGCGGATGCCGTGCTTGATGTATTCCAGAGCTGCCGTCCGCGTCAACCCACGCCGTGCTTGGACGCGATGTAAGAGCCAATACCTGGGTTGCCGGTCAACGCGCCGACCGATGCGTTGTTCACGATGGCGCCGCCGCCCTGACGTTCCATTTGCCGTAGTTCATGCTTCATCTAAGGGCGCAGCAGCGTCTTGATCGCACGCCGCTCGTCCATGGCCCGGTAACCTTCCGCAACTTGATCCAACGGCAGCACCAGGTCAAAAACTTTTCCGGGGTTAATTTGTTCGTTCAGCACAAGCTCTATCAGTTCAGGCAAGTAGCGGCGTACTGTAGCGGGTCCGCCGTGCAGATGCACGTGCGACAAGAACAATTGCTCGCCGTCCAACTCGACGCCGTGAGGCACGCCTACATAGCTCACGTAGCCTCCTGGCCGCGTGCAGTTGATCGCCTGCATCATGGACTCCTGCGTGCCTACACATTCCAGCACTGAGTCGGCGCCGGTGCCTTTCGTCAGATCTTTAATGCGCGCAACTCCCTCCTGGCCACGCTCGGTCACTATATCGGTGGCGCCGAACTCGCGTGCGAGCTTCTGGCGGGGGGCGTGACCGCTCATCGCAATGATCCGCTCTGCTCCCATGTGTCTGGCTGAAAGCACACCGAGAAGGCCGACTGCGCCATCACCCACGACCACTACGGTCTTGCCCGGCTTCACGTTGGCCGCGTCCGCGGCAAACCAACCCGTGCCCAAAACGTCGGATGTTGCCAGCAGACTCGGGACCAGTTCCTTCGGAGGCAGATCCCTTGTTGCTACTAAGGTGCCGTCAGCAAGAGGAACGCGCAACAGGCTGGCCTGCGCGCCGCTCATGAACTCGCGCTGGACGCACGAGGACTGATAGCCCGCGCGGCAGATGACGCAAGTGTTGTCAGAGGTGGCAAACGAGCCGACCGCGAATTGGCCAGGTTTGATATTCCTGACCTCTCTACCGACCTCCTCCACTATGCCGCAATACTCGTGCCCCATAGGGGTTGGCTGAGCAATCGGTTGAATACCGCGATACGGCCACAGGTCCGTTCCGCAGATACATGTGGCCGAGAGGCTGATAACGGCATCCGTCGGCTTGGTAATTTTGGGGACCTCGCGCTTCTCGAAGCGCACGTCGCGTGGCCCGTACAGAACCGCTCCTTGCATGATCAATCTCCTTACTTTATTTTGCGTCGTTCATAACTTAGATGTCAGCACCCGCAGAGTGCACTAGCGCAACGCGCCAATCTACTTGCAAGGCGCGCCACTGTCATACAGACAAAGGAGACGCTGAAAACGCGATGCTGGCACCGGAGCCAATCCGAAAAGGCGAGGAGTGTGTGGGCACGGGTCCTCCGCCCCGTGGAGGCGGGGCAGAGCCCGGCCTCCACTTAGTCCTGTCGGCACCTACTAATTTGTGCCGCGGGCGCCCCCGCCGGCGACGCGCCTTTGGCTTCAGAAAAACCACAGGAAGGCAATGCAGATACGCTTCGGTAGAGACGTTGCTTGCAACGTCTCTCCGCACACCTGCAGAGCCGCATGCCTTTAGCCGCACCGCGGCGTAAACAGGTCTCGATCTGACTCGATGGGTCTTTCTCCCTCCATGCCAGGATCGCAGTTACGGGATCAGCTTAAACACCGTGCCGTAACCAGAAGCACCACCGCTGTAAGCTGTGCCATAGAGATTGCCCATTGGATCCCGTGCCAAACCGCCAATGGGGTTTGCGCCGTCCGCCCCTCCGGTGAAGCTGTAGAGCACCGTTTCCGTTCCGGTTGGGGTTACTTTAAACACAGTGCCGTAGCCATAGGCGCCACCGCTGTGGGTTGTGCCATACAGATTGCCCTGCGGATCTCGTGTCAGAGGAGCGCTTGGGTTTGCCCCATCCGCTCCCCCGCTAAAGATGTAGAGAACCGTTTCCGTCCCAGTCTGGGTGACTTTAAACACTGTGCCTTGGTTGGAACCGCCACCGCTCCCAGTCGTGCCGTACAGATTGCCCATCGGATCCCGGATCAAACCGGCTTCGGGGTGTGCACCGTCGTCCGAGCCGCCGGCGAAGCTGTAGAGAACGGTTTTCGTCCCGGTCGGGGTGACTTTAAACACCGTGCCGTAGCCAGAAGCGCCGCCGCTGTAGGTTGTGCCATAGAGATTGCCCTGCGGATCCCGTATCAAACCCCAGGTGGGGTTTGCCCCGTCCGAACCGCCGGTGAAGCTGTAGAGGACTGTTTCCGTCCCGGTCGGGGCTACTTTAAACACTGTTCCGTAGCCAGAAGCGCCACCGCTGTAGGTTGTGCCATAGAGATTGCCCTGCGGATCCCGTGCTAAACCGGCGCTTGGGTTTGCCCCGTCCGAGTTCCCCGCGAAGTTGTAGAGGACCGTTTCCGTTCCGGTCGGGGTTACTTTAAACACCGTGCCGTACCCAGAAGAGCCACCCCAGTACGTCGTGCCGTAGAGATTGCCCATCGGATCCCTTAGCAGATCCCAGTTGGGGAATGCGCCGTCTGTACCTCCGCTGAAGCTGTAGAAAACCGTTTTCGTTCCGGTCGGAGTTACTTTAAACACCGAGCCGTAGCCATAATCGCCACCGTAGAGAGTTGCACTATAGAGATTCCCCTGCGGATCACGTATCAGATCGGTGTCGGGATTTTGCCCGTCGGCGCCGCCTGTGAAGCTATGGAGTACATTCAGAGTTTGTGCCTCCCCCACGCTGACCAGCACCCCCAGAATAGCTGCAAGTAGCACCAATCTCGGACTGATGCACCTCCATAAAGGTCGCGCGTCTGACATATGTCCTCCTTCATCCAGCAGTGGCTTTGTTGTGATTTAAGTCGCTTTCGTCCGGCTCTTCTTGGCCCGGATGCCTATTCCTCGTAGAACTATGCGGCCTTAGCCAAAACGAATCCGTTCTGTGTCTGTGTCAGATTTTCGTGGCAGATTGCTTTGTTTCTCGGAACCAGTCTGCTCAAGCGCACGCTGAGGTTATGGTCGTGGTTAGCGTGCGCCCCAACGACACAACCCTAGCGCCCGGAGTGAGTGGAAGTAGTGACGAATGTCACTAAGGAAGGTGACGTCGTTCCACTAAGGGAAAATATCACCATGAGGCGAAATCTGAATCGTGTCTCTCACGCTCTCCCTGTTTAGAGTGTTTTGCCGCGATAACTGCCGCCAGCAGGCGTCCTCACTTCTAACAATCCAAACCGCCTGCGTTGCGGTTCAGGCCGCCAGCCGAGAGCCGACGACCGACGGCCGATCTGCGCCACATTCCTCATTTCCGCCCCTGATGGTTTAGCCGACCGCCTTCAATCTCGCCGACAGCGGCCATCGCGATAGGCGCGCTGCTGTTGTGAGCGAGATTCTATTCCTGTCCAGTTACCTTGAATCGTCTACACTGATGGGAACCTCTGGGGCGTCTGAATCGCACGTGTACTCCGCAACTGTCCTCTGTGGAGAGCTAAAACGCTTTGTGCACTCGCTGCGGTAATGCAGGCTTACCTTTATTCGATGCGCCCCCTTTTGGCAGCGTATCTGCGCGGGAGGATTAACATGAAGGCTCATCAAATTACAGGTGGCGGCAGGGTCCAGCTCCACGTCGTAGAAACGGGAAACCAACGGGGTCGGCCGATCCTTTTCCTCCACGGCGTTTCCCAGTCTTCCCTCACCTGGAATCTGCAGATGAATTCGAGCCTGGCCGACTCTCATCGCCTGGTGGCAATGGATCTGCGAGGTCATGGTCTCTCCGACA